>QHMR01000114.1 GCA_003217875.1 Verrucomicrobiota bacterium | reverse complement strand
TCTTCGAGTTTTTCAAAATGCACATCTGCAGCGATGGATCCGCCAGCGACGACGAAACGATTGGCGATGTAGTCGAGATAGATCGTCGTGTCCATCAGCGGAACCGTAATGGCATAGCCACTTTTGAAACCCAAAAAATTGCCAGCCAGAGATCTCTCGACTTTGCTCGACATGACAGAGGGGGAGTTGTGGGTGACAGCTTGCGCGCCGAGCGGAATCGCCCAATCTGGGATTTGAATTTCGCCAGTGCGCGAAAATTGGCGCAGCTCGATCATCGAGACGCCGCTCGCAGGAATACGAGCAAGGTCACCAAGCACATCAAAGGTTCGGAGAGCCCAGGGGATGACTTTCTCCGCTGGTTCGGCGTCGTAGGGAAACCAAAGTGCTGCGGCCGCACCGGACGTTGTTTGCTGGCCGGTCTCCTTCGCGAGGATTGCTGTGCGGTATCCGCGCTCGGCCAGTACGACGCCGCACGTCAATCCGGAGACCCCTGCGCCGATGATTGCAACGTTGCGATTCATTTCCAAATGGTAGGGACGAATCGCTGAGCCGTCCGCCAGATTTTTCGGCGCGGCCGACGGTTGCACCCGACCGCAAGCGAACGTACGTGCGAAGTTCGACAGCAGCGTTTAAGATTAGCCCGACATGGTTTCACTAAATCGAGATGTGCTGACGGAGAGAGTTCTTACCGGCGAACGGATTTCGACAGACGACATTCTCGAATTGTATCGCTGGCCCTTGGAAGAACTTGGTGCGCTTGCTAATGCCAGACGGGATTTGGCAAAGGCGAAAAGTTACGGCGGACGCGGACGCGAGATCGTGACTTACATCGTCGATCGCAATATCAACTACACGAACGTCTGCAACGTTTACTGCAAATTTTGCGCGTTTTATCGGACGGAGCGCGACGAAGATCATTACGTGCTTTCGTTGGAGCAAATTGATCAAAAGCTCGATGAATTAACGGCGGCCGGCGGGGTTCAAATACTGATGCAGGGTGGGCATCATCCGAAATTGCAGTTCCAGTGGTACATCGATCTTTTGCATCACATCCGGGAAAAATATCCGCATATTAATATCCACGGGTTCAGTCCACCGGAATTTCAGCATTTCGCCGAGACGTTCGGTATGCCCTTGCGAGAAGTTATTTCGGAATTCAAGAAGGCGGGCCTCGGGTCAATCCCGGGCGGCGGCGGTGAAATTTTGGTGGATCGAGTGCGGAAGAAGATTTCGCCGCTAAAAATCAACAGCGATCAATGGTTGGAGGTGATGCAGGTTGCACACGAGCTCGGGTTAAAATCGAGCGCGACGATGATGTTCGGCCACGTCGAGACAGTCGCAGATCGCGTCGAGCATTTGCGGCGCATCCGTGATCAACAGAACCGCACCAGCGGATTTACTGCATTCATTTGCTGGACCTTTCAACCGCAGCACACCGTGCTCAAGGTAAAGCAACCGACGGGAGTGTCTGAATATCTGCGGACACAAGCACTGGCCAGAATTTATCTGGACAACATCGAAAACGTGCAAAGCTCCTGGGTCACACAAGGCCCCGCGATCGGCCAGATCGCGCTGCGATACGGCGCAAACGATTTCGGCTCCGTGATGATGGAAGAGAACGTCGTAAGCAGTGCCGGGACAACATTTCGTTTGAATGGCGCGGAAATTGAATCGCTCATTCGCGGTGCCGGCTACGAACCGCGCCGGCGAAATAATTGGTACGAACTTTTGGAGTAATAGTTCAAACCAATATCGTGGACAAACCGCTTAATGCTGTGGAAAATCTCGCCTTGACGATCCTCATCTTCTCCCGATATAGCTCGCCTGTCCTGCGTGGGTTCGTTGCGCGGGGCTGCGCTTCTTAACCTATGAGACATTTTTCTGGATGGATGCGCCCCCCGCCGTTTGCAATTTGGGTCGCTTCCATCTGTGCGTTGCTGGGACCCGTAATCGCGCCGGCGCAAGCTCCTCAAGCGGCGCCAGGCCCTCCAATTATCCGTTCGATCGACGTGCAGTACACAGGGGCAGAAACGGTCGGCAAGGCACGGATTCTGGCGCAAATGCGCACAAAGGTGGGCCAGCCCTATTCCAACCAGGTGGTCGAGGAGGATATCGCGGCGCTCTACAAAACGGGCGCCATCCAGAATGTTCGCATTTTTGCTCAGCCTGAAGGCGATGGAGTGAAGGTCATCGTCGCCGTGCAGACACGCGCGATCCTGCGGGAGATCGAAATCAGTGGAGCCGAACGGATCAAACCGGGGAGGCTACGCAAAGAAATCAAACTGAAACTCAACCAAGCGGTTGATGAAAAGCAATTGGAGGAAGCACGCCAGAAGATCATCGAAGTCTATCAGGGACGAGGCTTCACTGACGTCAGCGTTCAATTTCGCGTCGATCCAATTGACGAGAAGCGCGGCACGGCGCGCGTGGTTTACACAGTTAACGAAGGCGTTAAAGGAGCGGTGCGCCAGGTCCACTTCGAGGGAAATGCGCACTTCAGCGAAAAAGTATTGCGCAAACAGATGAAAACGCGCGGCAAGACGCTCATTTATTTCCTGGATAAATCCGGGCGCTTTGATGAGGTCCAGTTGGAACAGGACTTGGACAAAGTCCGCGAGTTTTACCAAAACCACGGCTACATCGACGTGGAAGTTAAAAATGTCCGCAGGGAACGCACCGAGAAGGGTCCGATGATTATTACGATTGTGATTGCCGAAGGGCCACAATATCACGTGCGCAAGCTGACCGTCACGGGCTACCAGCATGCGAGGGAGGATAGGATTCGCGCTCTGTTAAAAATGAAGGAAGGCAGCGTTTATTCGCCGAAGCAGTTGCGCGATGACGCAAAAGCAGTGGCCGACGCGTACGGCAGCGGCGGGTACGTCGATCTGGTGATTTTGCCGGAAGGCGCGCCGGCCGGTCCTGCGCTGATCGATGTGACTTACAAGATCCAGGAAGGCGACCGCTCGTTTGTCAATCGGATCAATATCGAGGGTAACACGCGCACAAAGGACAAGGTCATCCGTCGTGAAGTGCTCGTTGCCCCGGGAGATGTTTTTAACACCGTTCGTGTGGATGTGACCAAGAAACGTCTGGAGAACCTGGGTTACTTCGCAAAGGTCGAGACCTATCCGGAGGAGACGGACATACCGGGCCGCAAAGATCTCACCATTTTGTTGCAGGAAAAACGGACCGGTTCGCTCAGCTTCGGCGGCGGCTTCAGCACCGTGGATAAGTTGGTTGGCTTCGTGGAACTCACGCAGGGCAATTTCGACCTTTTTAACTGGCCCTCCTTTACGGGCGGCGGCCAAAAATTCCGTGTACGGCTCCAGTACGGCACGCAGCGAAGGGATTTTATTCTCACGCTGACCGAACCGTACTTCCTCGACCGACGGCTTTCGCTGACCGGTCAGCTTTTTTATACCGAAGCAAATTATTTGAGCGCCCTCTATGACCAGCGCAATTACGGGGTCATGTTCGAACTGCGCAAGCCGATCAATTCTTACATGTACTTGACGCTGGGATATACGTTGCAGGACGTCGATATTTTTAATGTGGCCGGGAGCGCACCTGACTTTATCCAGTCACAAAAAGGCTCGTTTGTCGAAAGTAAGATCTTTAGCAGCATTGTGGTTGATTCGCGCGACAACGCTTTGCTCTCGCACCGTGGACAACGTATCACCTTTTCGCCTATGATTGCCGGCGGTTTTCTTGGAGGCGATACTCAGATTTATGGCTTGGACCTGGAGGGCTCCCAATATTTTCATCTGCCAAAGGATCTCATTCTGCTCATCAACGGCGAAATCGCGACTGTGAACCAGTGGGGCAACGGAACTGAGGTGCCAATTTTCGAGCGGCTCTTTCTCGGGGGCTCAAATAATCTCCGCGGCTTCCCGTTTCGCGAGGTCGGTCCGCAGGAGAACGGCGAGCCGATCGGCGGCCAATCGATGTGGCGCACGACGGTGGAACTTACTTTTCCGATCATCGAAAAGGCGCGCGGAGCAGTCTTTTATGACACTGGCTTTGTTAACAGCAGCGCTTGGTCCTTTGGGTTTAATCATATCGCCTCAGACATCGGCATTGGGATTCGACTTGATTTGCCGATTGGTCCGCTGCGGCTCGATTATGGATACCCGATACAGCGCGACGGATATAATGGAGGAGGTCATTTCAACTTCAACGTCGGCTATCAATTTTGAACGAATATATATGGTTGCAGTCTAACGCGATTCCGCCCACCGTATCGTCTGTTTTATGAAAAAATCTCTGTCCATATTGTTTGCGCTGATGCTGGGCTTTCCGCTTGCGGTCTTCGCACAAGGCACATTGAAAATCGGAACGGTCGATATGCAGCGCGCATTTAAGGAATACAACACGACCAAGGAAGCCGAGGCAAAAATCAACGACGCCAAAAACGCCGCCATAAAGGAATATGACGATCGGGCGCAAGATTACAAAAAGGCGCTCGACGAAATCAATAATTTGAACAAGCAGCTCGAGTCCCCCGCGCTGAGTGCCGATAAGAAAACGCAAACGGCAAAGGACCGGGATGATAAGATTTCAAAAATTAAGAACATGGAGCGGGAGATCAGCGATTTCCGTCAAACGCGCGAACGGCAATTGCAAGAACAGTTAATGCGTATGCGGGAAGGCATCGTAAAGGAAATCACCGATGTCGTAATGGAGAAGGTGAAAGCCAATAATCTGGACCTGGTGTTCGATAAGTCAGGTATGAGCATCAATGGCGTACCGGTTGTGATGTACTCACATGACAATGTCGATTTTACGAACGACGTGATCACCGTGCTCAACAAGCCGGGTCGCGCCACAGCTTTGACTACGAAAACCTCGACGAGTGCCTCTGCCACGCCGGCAAGGGCTGCGAAGCCTTAACTGACGCTCAACGATTCGAAATACACGCGGGCTAAACTCGCGTGTATTTTTGCGTACACGTGAAAGCAAGCGCCCACATGACGGCTTGTGAGCCGCAGCGCACTGCCAAAATGCGTATTCAAATCAGATTTCGACCGACGCAGTGCGTGATCACGTTTTTGTTCGCATTCTGCACCGGTTCACTGGCAGCCAACTGGGAGGCGACGCTTACTAGGGATCCCCCGGGAAATTTCCCGGAGCTGCGTCCTCTGCATGCGTCCTATCGGTTCGGGTGGTCTGGATTTACCGCAGCCACCGGGAATGTCCACTTTAACAAGCCCTCTGGAGATAAGTTTCAGCTCGATGGAACGGGCCGAACCATTGGCTTCGTTCGGGCACTATGGAAATTGGATGTGAGTCATCGCGCGATCGCCAGCGCGCAAACGCTGCACCCGATCGAAACTCATCAAACAGAGAATTATCGATCAAAAAAAATCGTTACCGATCTCACGTTTACAAACAGCGGCGTAAGTCGGTCGAGAACAGAAGGCGAACGTGGTGCTGCCGGAACAAAGACTCGCCAGTTTAGTTTGCCTAACCCGTTCGAACTCCATTCGGCGGCGCTTTACCTACGTAGTCAGCCGCTCAAAGATCACAGTGTTTATCGGGTTGTGGTTTTCCCGGCGACCAGTGCTTATCTTGCGACCATCACAGTTGTCGGGCGGGAAAGAATCTCCGTGCGCGCGGGCACTTACAACGCAATCAAACTTGATTTGCAGCTAAAGCGCATCAACAAGCATCTTGAATTGGAGCCGCACCGGAAATTTCGCCGCGGTACAATTTGGGTATCAGATGATGCGGAACGACTTTTGCTTCGGATCGAGGCACAAGTTTTTGTCGGCACAGTTTTCGCCGAACTACAATCAGTGCATTTCGA
>QHMR01000113.1 GCA_003217875.1 Verrucomicrobiota bacterium | reverse complement strand
CAGCCGGCCGGTCACCGGAAGTCCGGTTCGCGCTTGATAGGCACGCAGGGAAAATTCCATTGCCGGGCCATAGATTCCGCTAATCTCTTCGTGATACAGCCCCCGACGGGCCAGCGCTATTTGCGCGGAAAGGACCACATTGCGTTGCACAGCGGGAGGGGCAGCTTCGAATGGCGTGCCAATAAGGACGTCTCGTTGCGAAGTGCCCGGCGTCATCGGATTGGATGGATAGATTTGTTGGTCCCGCGGCTCGTTCCCGAACGGTTGAGCTGGTGGCGCGGGAGTGACGTTTGTCGTCTCGGCAGGTGATTGTCCGCCGGG
>QHMR01000112.1 GCA_003217875.1 Verrucomicrobiota bacterium | reverse complement strand
CGATGTAAATAACTCCGTCTCCGATACTGGCCGCTGTAGGCCCAACGGTAATTTTGCGTCCACGCCGCTCAATTTCACCAGTCGGAAACCCTGTGATTTGTGACACGGCGTCCGTGTTCCCGTCAATCACGTCCACGCTGCCAGTGTTGCTTGCCGGCACCCATACTTTTCCTGTTGCGCGATCGTGGGCGAAGTAGTCCAGCGCTACCGCCCCGGTCGCGCCGGGCAGAATAATTGGTTTAACTTCGTAATTGATATCCGCTGTGCCGTCTTCGGTCGCTGTCACTGAGGCCAAAGCGATTTCCATCAATGCGATTGCGGCGGCCGTCGCGAATCCCAAACCGGGACTCATCGGAGAAAACCAGCGTCTATAAAAAAGCAGTTTCACTGAACAATTAATCCTCGAATCGCTGCTAAATTTCAAAATACATTAATGCGACCGAGCCACGCGAGCGCAGGGCGAGCTCAGGTCACTCACTGCGATGGTCGAAGAAAATAACGCAAACCTGGGAGAGCACACGCAATCATGGCGCGAAGTGTTTCTCTATTTTCTCTTTCTCGGTTTCGTCAACATTGGCGGCGATTTCCGCCCCTATACACGTTAGCTTCCGGATTCCGCGCCAGTGCTTCCGCGACCAGCCCATCCAGAGGCGCTGCAAAGGATCGGCGCAAGAACGACTGCTAGGGTGATTCTGCGAGACAGCATTTCCCCACGTTTGGAATTTAAGCCGCGCCAGCGAAGGTGCTGACGATCAGTAACAACAAGGCCGCACACTTCATGATTACTCCGTAAGCCTTAGTCCGTCTTCTGTCCACGGGACTCGATCGGGTTTGCCACACAAACGTAACAGAAAGTTTTAGCTGCTATGGCGCATTATGCGCAACGTTACGATGTAGACGATGTGTTCTGTGGCCGCATCCATAGCGCAGCCATCCGCGAATTCGGCAACGCGTGCAAATTACGACAGAAATGTTATCAGGCGTTCGACCTTCCGATGAGCGTTAATGCGGTACCCGCGCCTGCGAGCGACAACGCCGTGCCAATGATCATGACTACCCTGAAACCGGAAACAAAAGATTCCTCGACCGCGCGCCGAATTAGCTGTCGCATGGCCGGATCTTGATCGTCGGGAAGCGCGATGTCGGCGAGCTTTGTACGCTCGACCTGCAGCGATCGCGATACCGATGCCGGCACATTCCATTCCGCCAGTCGCCGATCGAGCACGTGATTGAAAACTTGGAGCATCACGATTCCGAGAGCAGCGATGGCGATCAGCCCAGCCGACCTTGCAACCGCATTGTTGACGCCCGAGGCGATCCCGACGCGGTTTTGTGCAACCGAATTCATTACAGTCGTAGTAAGTGGGGCCACGCTTATGGCCATACCAAGCCCCAGCACCACGGTCGCTGGAAAAAAATTTGTCCAGTAGCTGCCGCCCACGCTCGGAAACATGAAAAGGGCAAAGCCACATGCTGCGATCAACGGCCCGACAACAAGCGGAAGCCTCGGTCCATATCTTTCAACAAGTCCCCCTGCCCAGCGCGAGAGCAGAAACATGATCAAGATGAACGGCAAGAAAGCCGCGCCTGCTGCGGTGGCAGAGTAATGCTGAACCTGGATCAAGTTGAGAGGTAGGAAAAACAGCGTTCCTCCGAGGGCGCCATAAAGCAGGAATGTCAGCAAGTTTGCTCCGGCAAACATTCGCGACCGAAAAAGACTGAGTGGCAACATTGGATGAGGAATTCGTGCCTCAACGATGAAGAAGAGGGCAAGGAGGGCGATCGCGACTGCGAGCGCCGCGATCAATGATCGATCGCCGAAACCCAGTCGCGACGATTCGATCAATCCATAAACCAGCGCGCCTAACCCAAGCGTTCCAACAATTGCGCCCCGCCAGTCTAGTCCTGCGCTCTCTTTGTCGGAGCTTTCTGGAACGGATCCCAGTGAGATGAAGATCACGAGAAGCGCGATTGGAATGTTGATGAAGAAAACGGCGCGCCACGAAATATGTTCTATTAACCAACCACCGATCACTGGTCCAACAGCGGTGGTAATCGCACTGAAACCTGACCACGTGCCGATCGCGCGTCCCCGTTCATTCTCCGGAAACGAACTGCTAATGATTGCCAGGCTTCCCGGTACCAGGAGCGCCGCGCCAAGTCCCTGCGCTGCGCGCGCTGAAATCAGTTGGGCTGTGTTCGGAGCCAGACCGCACCATGCGGATGCCAACGCGAACAGCGCGGTACCAATCAGAAAAATCCGGCGTCGTCCGTAATGGTCTCCCAAAGATCCTCCGACAAGCAGGAGCGCTGCAAGCAGGAGCGAGTAAGCCTCGATGACCCATTGCACGTCCACGATCGTGGCGTTCAGGTTCGCCTGCAGCGCGGGTAACGCCACATTCACAACTGTGCCGTCGATGAACGCCATGCTGGAAGCGAGAGTGGTGGCCGCAAGCACCCAGCGTCCGGCACGTTTCGAACAAGGTGCAGCAGCCGGAAGCGAGCGAATTACGCTCTCGTCACACGGTTCCCGGAGAATTGGCGACATGGTTACGGTTCATTATTGTCCAGGCTCCTCGCACCGGCACGGCTATTAATATCGACGAAGGGCGTCGTCAGCAGAGCGCCGCGGCCCTCGCATGATGATTGAAAAGCCGTTCGTTTCGTTTTTCTGGTTCAAAAAAGCGCAGATTTTTTGATTTGCATTTGAAATGGCCTCATGCAAAATATTTAACCAGATGGTTAAATATTCGCCCAGCACCCTGGATCGCACATTCGCTGCCCTGGCGGATCCAACCCGCCGCCGCATCCTGGCGCATCTCGCGCGAGGCGATCGATGTGTCACGCATTTGGCCAAGCCGCATGACATGTCGCTGCCTGCGGTTTCAAAACATCTCCGGGTTCTGGAGAAGGCAGGATTGTTGCGGCGACGCCGTTACGGCCGCGTGCACGAAATGCAGTTAGAGGCCAGGCCGCTGAAACAGGCCGCGCAATGGGTGGAGGAGTATCGCAAATTCTGGGAGGGATCGCTGGATCGACTGGCCGCGTATTTGGAAAAGACAAGCAAAGGTGCCGGCAAGAAAGGAAAGGAGTAAGGTCATGTGTCCCCTCTGCGTAGCAAACATGGCGCTGGTCGCGGCAGGCACGACATCAAGCGGCGGACTCGCTGCGCTCGCGTTGAGCAAATTTCACAGGAGAAAGGGAACAAACCAAGTCAGAGGAACTAAAAATGAAACTGCAAGAAATGGAATCCAAAACAAAGACGAAACAGACGGATCATCCGGAAGTCGTGTTGGAAGCTGAGTGGCTCGTTGCGCGCAAAGATTTGCTCACGCGAGAAAAAGAATTCCCTCGTCAGCGGGACGCACTGAGCGCGGCGCGGCTTCAACTGCCGATGGGATTGGGTTCGCCGGCACGACGAGTACGCTGCCTAACCGGAGCACGCGCAATATGACGATGAAAACGAATCTGGGGGAAGCGGTTGTGATCGAGCGGACTTTCAATGCGCCGATAGCGAAAGTTTGGAGAGCAATCACCGATGTCGATCAAATGCGGGCCTGGTATTTCGATCTGAAAGAGTTCAAGCCCGAGGTCGGCTTTGAATTCGAATTCAGCGTGGAGCACGAAGGCATGACTTACCATCATCTTTGCAGGGTCACTGAGGTAGTTCCGCAGAAGAAGATCGCCTATACCTGGCGTTACAAAGGAGAGCCAGGCGATTCGCTGGTAACGCTTGAATTGTTCGCCGAGGACGACAACACACGAGTGAAGCTGACGCACACGGGAATCGAAACTTTCCCGAAAACTCCGGCGTATGCGCGGAAGAATTTCGAATCCGGCTGGACCGCAATCATTGGCACCGAACTCAAGCAATTCGTTGAACAATCGAAGAAAGGAAAATCATGAGCACAAAAGCAACGAAGTCCAAATCAGGAAAGCATCTGCGAAAAGACAAGAAGAACCGCAACAAGGAGACAAACATGGACAAGAACAAGGAGAGAGCCCCGCAGCACCGCAAAGGGCATCTCACAACGAACACACCTCTAATCGTGTCGCCGAAGCAATGGGAGGCTGCGCACCGGAAACTGCTCGTGAAGGAGAAGGAGTTGACTCGCGCCCGTGACGCGCTGGCCGCCGAGCGTCGGCGGATGCCATGGGTGGCCGTGGAGAAGAAGTACCAGTTCGACGGGCCCAAGGGCAAGGCAAGCCTGCTCGACCTGTTTGACGGTCGCCGACAGCTGATCGTCTACCGGGCCTTCTTCGAACCGGGCGTGGTCGGCTGGCCCGAACATGCATGCGTCGGCTGCTCCATGGTGGCCGACCAGGTCGCTCACCCCGCTCATCTGAACGCCCGCGATACCACGCTCGCGTTCGCCTCTCGCGGGCCGCAGACGGATATCGAGCGCCTAAAGGCGCGAATGGGCTGGCAGTTCATTCCTTGGTACACGATCACGGACGGCTTCGACAAGGACTTCGGCGTGGATGAGTGGCACGGCACGAACGCGTTCATACGCGACGGCGACCGCGTGTTCCGCACCTACTTCATCAACAACCGCGGTGACGAGCAGATGGGGAATACTTGGAACTACCTCGACATCACTCCCCTCGGGCGTCAGGAGGAGTGGGAGGACTCGCCGAAGGGCTACCCTCAGACGTCGCCGTACGAGTGGTGGAGGTGGCACGACGAGTACGGCAACGACGAAGCCTCCGCCAAGGTCCTCGAACAGGTCCGCCGGGGCCGCGCAGCCGCACAGACCGGCGACGCCACGTGATCGCGCAGTTCCCGCCGACGTTAAACAACAAATTCTTATCTACAAACGAGAACCTATGGCTGAAGCGGAAAAGCTCTCACTGGAAATTAAACGTTTCATCAAAGCGTCGCCAGATCGCGTTTACGCCGCCTGGACCGATCCCGTACAACTTAAGAAGTGGTTCGGTCCGGAAAATGTTCAGACTCGTAATTTGATCGCCGACGCGCGGGTAGGGGGCCAGTTCCGTTGGGACTGCACGGACCCGGAAGGTAAACAGGTGACCATATCCGGCGAATACCGCGAGCTACAGCCCGGCAAGAAGATCGTGTTCACCTGGCAATTGGAAGAGGATGAAGATTGGAAAAACCACAGCAGTGTAGTCACTGTCGAATTGTCAGATCGCGAAGGCGGCACGGAAGTACGCCTGACTCACATTCAGTTGCCGAGCGAAGAATCACGCGATAGTCACCATGAGGGTTGGAACAGTGTGCTCGAGAAATTGGAAACATTCGTAACCAGGTAATTCTCGATCGAAACGAAGGAGGTGAGATGAATACGGAGGAGATAGCAAAGAAAGTGGTGGAGCTGGTTCGTAAACAGGCGTGGTACGAAGCACTCGACACACTCTACGACGACAACATTGTAAGCGTAGAAGCCTTCAGCATGAGCGGAGGCTCGCCGGAAACGCGCGGGAAAGAAGCTGTGCGCGGCAAAATCGATTGGTGGGTCAACGCGATGGAAATCCACAGCTTCGACGCCAGCGATCCGTTTGTTGGCCACGATCGTTTTGTCGTGCAATACGATGCCGATGTTACCGACAAAAATTCGAAACAGCGGCGAAAATTATCCGAAGTCGGCGTTTACACGGTAAAGGATGGAAAGATCATCCGCGAAGAGTTCCTGCCACGCGTCGATTGAGATTCACGCATTGCGAAAGCCGGATCGCTTTCGCAGGACGTCACAAATCGTTTCAATTCTTGCCG
>QHMR01000111.1 GCA_003217875.1 Verrucomicrobiota bacterium | reverse complement strand
GCATCACTACATCCAGCTGCATTACGGTTTTGCCGATAAGTCGCCGGACTACGAAGCGCTCGTATTCATTGGCTTTGTTGAGCCCGCTCGATGTTTATGGTGCGGGTTTCGACGCGCCCGGTCGAGGCAAGCTCGATAACGAAAAACACTCGATTGAATTTCGGTGGGACTCGAAAGAAGGCGCACTGACGAACAAGTTCACGTTCGACTCGCAAGCGAAGACGTGGACATCGCTGATTCGTCAGGTGGAAAAAGGCGAGTGGAAAACGTTCGCCGAGGAAAAGTGGACAAAGAAATGAAATCGTGCGGCCACAACGGATCTAACCAATCGATGAAGCCAACGGCCCCATTGCGATATAAGCTCAGCGTGTTCGCCACCACACCCTGCCGTGGCTTATCTCTTTCTCGTTAGGCCGGTGAGAGCGCTCACATACATCGCGATCCTTCTCATTCCTGGCGCGATCTGCGCCTCAGAACCGCAAGAAGCAGCTGTTGCGTCATTGCTGAGCCGCTCTGATGCCGTGATTATTGGACAACTGCGCCATCATGGCGGCGTTTGCGCGACAGGCGGGATTTACGCTGGAGAACACTTTGACGTTTTGAGTGTGCTCGCGGGTACCGTCCCAGACAGCAGCGTGACTGTAGGCTTTCAATGGAGGCGAGACGAACCAGCGATACCGCCCAAGATCGGTGAAAAAATGGTGTTGTTTCTAAAGTCCCCTTCGGTTCCAGTTAAGGCGTAATGGTCTTTGGTGGACGTGCACGCTGGAGCACAACCATATAGTCAAGCTCTTGAAACAGCGGTTCGCAACCTACTCGGCAAAGGACACTGAAGGCCTAGCCAATCGCCGGAGGCTGTGTCTCGTTAGGCGAAACGATTTTGTAATTCCACAACCCAATCAACAACCTCATGATAAATGACGTTATGAATCCAAACAAAGCACTTTGGGAAAAAGGCGACTTTACCCGCATCGCCGAGAGCATGCGGGAAAGCGGAGAGGCGCTCGTCGAGCGACTTGGAATCACAAAAGGGCTGAAGGTTTTGGATCTTGGATGCGGCGATGGCACCACGGCATTGCCAACGGCGAAACTCGGAGCGGACGTGTTGGGCGTCGATATTGCAACAAACCTCGTTGAGGCTGGAAACAAGCGCGCCAGAGAGCATGGCCTGACCAATTGCACATTTCAGGAAGGGGATGCATCGAATCTGCACGAACTGAAGGATCATACTTTTGATCTCGTTCTGAGCATCTTTGGCGCGATGTTTGCACCGAAGCCGTTTGATGTGGCCAGGGAGATGGTGCGCGTGACCCGGCCCGGCGGTCGAATAATCATGGGGAACTGGATTCCAAATGATCCAACGTTAGTGGCGCAAATCTTGAAGATCAGCTCCGCTTACACGCCGCCACCACCGGAGGGTTTCATCAGCCCGATGACGTGGGGCATCGAAAGCAACGTAATCGAGCGATTTGCCAGCGCGGGAGTCCCGGCAGAAAAGATATCGTTCGCGCGAGACACGTTTACGTTCAATTTCCCCGGCCCACCCTCAGCGTTCGTGGATGAGTTCAGGAAATACTACGGGCCAACCATGAATGCATTCGAAGCCGCAGAAAAAAACGGCCGAGCTGCTGACTTGCAGAATGAACTGGAAGCTCTATTCAACAGCCAAAACAAAAGTAATAATGCCACTTCTATTCCTGCGACGTTCTTGCGCGTTACGGCTGCGCTTTGAAACGGCCGCGCCTAGCGGGAAGAAATCGGCTACAGCGTGGTCTCTGTCACCAGCTCTTCTCCGTGTCTGATCCCGCGTTTCGTCTCTTTTTGTAATCGTCTGAGGCGACTCGATAATGCGGCCTTTGCCGCCGAACGCATCCGATCGATAAATAAGATTCCATTAAGATGATCGCCCTCGTGCTGAATCGCGCGCGCAAGAAATCCGCTCGCTTCAATTTGGATTATCTCTCCTTCCAAAGTCTGCGCGCGCACCGTCACCGACTGCGCCCGTTCAATGTCGCCGGTGATTTCTGGAAAACTTAAGCACCCTTCAATTCCAACTTCCGTTTCACCGCGCAACTCGATTTCCGGATTGATCAACACCAGCGGCATGGCCGCCTTTGGATCGGTGTCTTTGCCGTCCAGCTTCAACGTGCTTGGCCTGTCCTCGACTGCCGAGACGTCGAGCACCGTCAGCTGCAAAGGTTTACCGATCTGCTGAGCTGCAAGGCCCACGCCGTGGGCAGCGTGCATCGTGTCGATCATGTTTTCGGCCAGCTCACGAATGCGGTCGCCGATTGCTTCGATTGGTTTGCCCTTTGCCCGAAGAACCGGGTCACCGTACTGCAAGATTGGCAGGATCATTTTTCTTCCCGGGTAAAGGCCGGCAAATTTCTCACGCCTGCCAGCTTCAACGCGTCCATCACTTTGATGATTGTGCCAAAAGAAGCTTTTTTGTCGGCTTGCAGCGCGAGCGTTGATTTGCGCGGTTCAGGCAAATCGCGCACCGCGCCTTCCAGTTCGTCCACGCTTGTGGCTCGTCCATCCAGCTTGATCTCGTCACTTTCACTGATGCTTACGATAGCGTGGTCGAGTTCAGCCGGCCGTTTCTGGGCTGTTTTGGATTCCGGCAAGTTAATCTGGACCTCCGGCTGGTCCTTCTTAAACGACGTCGAAACGACAAAGAAGATCAGAAGGATGATTAGAATATCGACGAGCGAAACGATGATAATGAGAGGCGCCCGCCGTTTTCGCACTGCGAAATTCATGTGCTGAGATGTGCCGCGCGTTTCAGGTAACCGGCGTCGGAATCGGTACCTGCGCGGCGGGAGGTATATTTGCCGTCCCGAACTCGCGCGAGGAGCGGCCGTAATAGCATTTGTTAATCAACTCGACCACTAACGTTTCCATTTCGACCGACATCACTTCTACTTTTCTCGAAAAATAGCTGAACCCGATCAGCGTTGGCACGGCAATCGACAGCCCGAAAACGGTTGCGTTTAACGCTTCGGCAATGCCCAGCGCGATCTGGCGCGTATCGGATGCGCCCGAGCTCAGTCCGAGATGTGAAAAAACGTGCACCAATCCTGAAACGGCGCCGATCAAACCCAGAAGGGGCGCGATGCCTACAATCACTTCAAGTACGATCAGACCTTTTTCCAGACGCACCATCTCGTGCCGCGCACGCGTTTGAACCACTTCCACGTTTTCCGAACGCGGGCTGCGCAAATGTTGCAGCGCGACCCGAGTGATCCGCGCCAGCGAAGAATGATCATGGTGCACAATGCGCGATAGCCGCTCTGGATTTTCGCCCAGGTCGAGCCGTTCTATTTCATGTTCGATTAGTGGCGGCATCACGTTTTTCTCCCGCAAAGCCATGCCGCGCAAAATCATCGTCGTCACCGAGACAATCGAGCAGGCCAGCAGCGGCCACATGAAGAGACCACCTCTGGTGAAGAACCCGAGCACGGTGTTCGCGATTCCCGTCGTTTCGGCAATGATCCAGGCGGCGATCATCTATTTGGAAAAATAATGAAACCGAGTCCGTCCACTTCCAAGCCTTCGGGAGGCAAAGTGTTCGCGACGTCCTCCGGAATCGGCGGGAGGTGCGCCTCGAGTACCGATTGCAGGCAAACATTTGCGAATGCCTCGTTCGAACTGTTCTCGGTGATTTTGACATTCTTCACCTGCCCACTTCGGTCAATATCAAATCGAAGCCGCAGAGTGCCGATCGTAATCAAGTCGCGCTTTTGCTCCACATAGTTGTACCAGCGCGATCCAATTGAATCCGCCACGATCTTTTGATAACGGCCGAGCGGGGTGCCTAAAGCATTAACCGCAGAAATCCCATGAGTGGTGATGTTGCCGGAGATGTGGGTCCGCTCCTTCAGGCGCCGATACGCAGATTGCGCTTGGGATGGTGCAGTCGACGGCTCGACCGCAGCAGTTGGCTTTTGAGTCAACAGAGCAAATTGCTCCGCCGCGGTAATCGGCGCGGATTGCGGAGCAGGTATTTGTTTTTGTTGCGATGCGGGCTTCGACTGCTGCGGTTGCGCTCCCTTTGTTTCCAGCGAGTAAGGATTTGTCTCTAAGTCCATAAACGGCCGATCTTTTCCCGCCTGCGAGGGCAACGGCAATTCACCAGTCGCAGCAAGCTCGCTTGCCCCAACTGAATTGGCGTTCGATTCGAATGTTTTCTCCTTCGGCTCCGGTGCTTTTTTTGATTCATCGGTTTCGATGAACGCGGAATTCTTCGAGGTCGGTGATAGATCGACAAAGGTGAGTTCAGCCGGCTGTTCCTGCATGGGAACGGCTGGCGAAAAAACGCCGCTGAACGCAGCAAGCAAAAACGCTACGGCCAGGTGAATTACAATCGCCGCCAGCAGCGCCCAGAAAACCGTTCGCGCGTCATATTCGCGATCCCGAAAGCTTTCGGTGCTGCCCGGCTGGGCGAACATCATTTCAGCCGTTGTCATGAGAGCGTTCTCTTAGTGAAGCGTTCAGGCGCAGAGTTTTTCCAGCTTGCGGCTGGAACATTATCCCAGCCCACAGGCGCTGACAACCTGCGGTCGAGGTCAGACTTCCAGGCTGACTCGGCAAGCGGGCATCTTACAGGGTCTGTCCGGGCCGGCGTGATTGTGTTAGCGCCAAAGGCGCGCACATCAACGTCCAGCCTGGGGCAGCGCCCCACAGCGCTGAAAGCGCGATTCACCCCCGGCGTCAGTTCGTTGCGGCTTGAGGACCACCAAATGAAATTGAATCGCGCTTTCAGCGCTTGCTAACGCGGCTACTCGATTTGCTGGGGCGATGCCCCAGGCTTCGATATGAGACAGCGTCTTTGGCGCTTTCAGAGGAATCTCTGGATATCAATGATTTCGCGACGCGGGCATGGTGAAACAAGTACTGCTGCGCGTATCCTCCGTGTTCGCCAAAATAGCTTTCGGAAAATTCCCACAGCTGCTGCGCCGTCATTTTCTTTCGACGCGGCAAATAATGCTGTCTCAGAACCCGCTCGATCCAGACGTCGATCGGGAATGCGCGGAGCCGCTCGTATGCAAAGAGCATCACGCAATTTGCAATCTTCGCTCCCACACCGGGCAATGCGCATAAGCGTTCTCTAAGCTCGGCATCTGAAAGCGCCGACCATGCTTCGAGATTACATTCGCCAGAACTGACCAGCTGCGCAGTCGCGCACAGGTTTTTGGCGCGATAACCGAGCTTGCATTCGCGCAGTCCTGTCTTGGAAGCATGCGCAATATGCTGCGCGTGCGGAAACGTGTAAACCACGTGATTGCCAATCTCTCGCCGCTCGCCAAAACGGGTCCGGAGCGCCGCCGAGATTTGGCGAATGTGCGCCACCTGTTTCATGGACGAACAGATAAATGTGGCGAGACATTCCCATTTCGGCTGGCGAATGATTCGCAAGCCGCGGCAAAAATCGCGCGCAGCATTCATCAACGCATCGTCTGGAAACGAGGCGCAGATCTCGGCTAGCGGATGATCCAGCGCGAAATAATGCGTTACGAGTCTCGGTAGCGGGCGCGTCTCGCGTGTTGGTTTTCGCGTCTCGCCAAAATGGACTTTCAAAATATGGTCTTCTTGCTGCACGCACGCAGGGACATCCCCAATCGCTCCCAAAAATCCGTTGTCGATCTTTTCCCAATGAAAGACCTGGCCGGAATTGAGCGTCTTCTCCAGATCGAAATCGGGCGAAGAGATTTCAACCAGCTTCATTCCTGCCACAGATTAACACGGATTAAACACAGATGATCTAATTTCAAATCTTCGTTCCTTTATCTGTGTAAATCTGTTTTCATGCTTCGGCTTTGCTCAGCACGGCGTCTGTGGCTAAGTAACCGCCGAAATGGGCGCCCGCCTGGCAATCGATACCGGAGTCTTGCTCTTTTATTTCTTCGGCATAGTCGCGCTTGGTTTGTGGGCGGGCCGGCGAAATAAAAATCTGCGGGATTTCTCGCTTGGCGGGCGATCGATTCCCTGGTGGGCAGTTCTCGCTTCCATCGTTGCAGCCGAAACCAGTGCCGCCACGTTTCTTGGAACGCCGGCCGAGGGTTTCAAAACAAGGGGATACTTTTACGGCCAGCTCGTCATTGGGACGATCCTGGCGCGCGTTTTTATAGCTTTCACCTTCATCAAGCCGTACTACGACTATCGGGTGCAGAGCATCTACGAGTTCCTCACCGTGCGCTTCGGAACAAAAACCAAGAACATGGCAAGCGGCATCTTCTTGTTTACGCGCGTGCTGGGAATCGGCGTTCGTTTGTATCTTGGCGGCGCTATCATGGTAGTGATCTGGCGTTATCTGTTTCCAAGCCTGCCGATCAATCTCAATACCTACATTTGGGGCATTATCTTCGTGACCGTCATCACGACGATTTACACGGCGGTCGGCGGCATCAAGGCCGTAGTCTGGACCGATCTCATTCAGGCGATGCTAATGTTCAGTTCAGTGATTTTTGCCATTTTTCTG
>QHMR01000022.1 GCA_003217875.1 Verrucomicrobiota bacterium | reverse complement strand
TCCGAAGCGCGCGGGAGTTTTATCATGTCGAGCGAAGTCGAGATATCTCTCGTCCTTTAAATCGCATCGATCGCGGAAGCAATATTGAGATTCCTCAACTTCACTAGGAATGACAACCACAAGGGTATCATTCCGGCTTTTCCACCACGTAACGAAGGTCCGCAGCGCTGGCGTTACCCCGAAACTGGCTTCTAAAAATCGGTGGCGGGCTCATGGAAATTAATTCGTAGCCCTTCAACACAAATTCCGGATAAATACCGTTGCTCGCAGGCTCATAGACTTTGTCGCCGCTGAAGTAGCCGTAGAGTTTGTATTCGTAATTATTGTCGCTGCCGAATTCGAGGCGTTCGCGATCGGGCGCAAGTTTCTGTTTTTCATTTAACATCACCATCTCCGCTGTGCTCCATGGCTGACCCGGGCGCCGGACGTAGCCCCAGAACTTATAATCGGGCTTGTAATAGCGCCGTCCGATAAAATAATCCCCGGTTGGCTCGGCCGCGATGCGTTGCGCCATCTCGATTCTTGCTTGCTGAATTCCCTGCGGCATGGTTTGGCAACTGCTCAAGAACACCGCGCTCAGCAATAGATTCCCTGCCAGCAACAACTGAATAGCGCGTCTCATTCCTTCGATGGACATCTTTTATCGCAGCTTTCCGCGAGGCGCAATTGGAAGCTCTGCCGGCGAACATTTTAAATCCGAATGTCCCACCTTGGCACAAGTACGGCGTGCCACGCGAAATCCGAAACAAGTCTTGCACTTTACCGTTCACTGATCACTAGTCACTAATCAGAATCACTAGGTTGATAATGGTCCGATTCTTCAACGCTCTGGGCGCGCCGCTGCTCTCGTTCTTTCAATACCTGGGCGAACTCGTGCTGCTGGCGGCCGACACCTTTCGTTCCATTTTCACACACAAGTTGCGCTGGAAATTGTTTCTCAATCAAATGGTCGAGATTGGATTGCTTTCACAGCTTGTTGTCGTGATCACGGGTGGGTTTACCGGCGCTGTTTTCGCAGCTCAAACATTCTTTCAGTTTAACAAGATCGGAATGGGATCCGCCACCGGTGCTGTGGTATCGGTGTCGATCTGTCGCGAACTTGGCCCGGTGCTCACGGCATTGATGGTAGCGGGCCGCGTCGGCGCAGCCATGTCGGCGGAAATCGGGACAATGAAAGTGACCGAGCAGATCGATGCGTTACGAGCGCTTGCAGTGTATCCGACCGATTATCTGGTCGTTCCGCGTGCGCTCGCCATGATGATATCTATGCCGCTCCTGGTAGCCGAATGTATCGCTGTCGGCATCGCTGCTGGGTATTTCGTTGCGATTTTCATGCTCGACATTAACGGCACCTATTACATGGCGAACATGGTGAAATGGACGCGTAGTCGCGATATTATCATGGGCCTGTCGAAAGCATTTTGTTTTGGGATTCTGATTGTGTTCATCAGTTGCCAAAAAGGACTGAGCGCGCGGGAAGGTGCCGTCGGTGTTGGCCGCGCGACTACTGAAGCGGTAGTAAACTCCTCGCTCGCGGTGCTGATTTGCAATTTCTTCCTCACGATGTTGCTCAACATCATTTATCCAGCGGGATACCAGTAACGCTGTGCGGGAGTTGAGAGTTGAGGGTTGAGAGTTAAGAGTTTGAGCCTTGCGATGATCGAAGCGCCGCCATCTTCAAAACCATCCGCTCAACCTCGTGTGGTTTCGGGCCATTCTTCCCCAATGATCGCAGTCCGATCGTTGGCCAAAAAGATTGGGCAGCAGGAAATCTTGCGCGGCGTCGATCTTGAGGTCGCAACTGGCGAGACACTCGCGATCATTGGACGAAGCGGCGGCGGCAAAAGCGTTTTGCTTAAACATCTCGTGGGATTGATGACGCCGGACGCGGGAGAAATTTGCATCGATGGTCAAAACATTATTGGAATGAACGAGCGGCAGCTCGGAGCGATTCGCAAAAAGGTAGGCATTCTCTTTCAGGGGGGCGCGCTTTTTGATTCAATGACCGTCGAGGAAAACATCGCTTTTCCACTACGTGAGGCGGGCGAACGGGATCCAAAGGCTTTACAGGCGAAAGTGGAGGAAATCCTCGAGGTCATTGAAATGGAGGGGCAGCAAGATAAAATGCCGGAGAGTTTGAGCGGTGGAATGAAAAAGCGCGTTGGTCTCGCACGCTCCATCATTCGCCGGCCCTCGTGCGTGTTGTACGATGAGCCGACATCGGGCCTCGATCCCGTGGTCGCGGACAGTATCAATCGCCTGATTCGTAGATTACAGCAGCGGCTGGGAGTGACGAGCGTAGTGGTTACGCACGACATGAAAAGCGCATTCGACGTCGCCAATCACGTTGCCTACCTGCACGAAGGTCGAATTTATTTCTACGGCACACCCATTGAGCTTCAACAGACGCGCGATCCGATTTTGCAGGATTTCCTGCTGGGACGCTCCGACGGCAGAGGCGATTGACTCCGAAAACTTCGCGAGTTGACCTCAATCGCTCGGAGCCCCGTATTTCACGTTTGCGAATGGCTCGGTTTGGCTGAACTGCGTCTACCTTGCGAAAATCAGCGGTAAGATCGACAATTAGCGTTCAATGAATCGGCACGAGCGAGGCTTGGAATTTAAAGTTGGCGCGTTTGTTTTCGTCGGGTTGGCGATGTTAGGCGCGCTGGTCGTGCAATTCGGCCGACTGGGAGAAGGCCTCAAAACGTATTACCCTCTCACCGTTCGCTTCACTGACGCGAGTGGCCTGTTAAAAGGTTCCGATGTTTTGCTTGCGGGAGCCAAAATTGGAAAAGTCTCGGGTGGTCCGCGAATGGTTCGCGAAGGCCAGGGTGTGGATGTACCGCTGAAGATTTATGAGCACATTAAGATTCCTGAAGGTAGCAAATTCACCGTCGGAAGTTCCGGGTTGCTCGGCGATCGCTTCGTAAACGTGGTCATGCCGCCGGGGCAGCCGAAGGCGTTTCTGGCGCCAAACACCCACATCAGCGGCGTGCGAGAGACCGGCATTGACGATCTCACGCGCGAAGGCGGCGCGCTTGTGACCGATCTCCGTGGGGCCGTGCAAAAGATCGACACGACGGTGAACCGTTTGAATCAAGACACACTCTCCTCTGCGAACATGGAGAATCTGAAGTCGAGCATGGAGCATTTAAACCAGGCTACTGGTGCACTGGCGGAATCCTCAAAAAAATTGGATGGGGTGATCGAGCAGGCGGATTCAACAATGGCTTCCACGAAAAAAGCAGCCGACAATTTGCAGAACGCGATTGGTGACGCGCGCACAGCGCTGCGCAGCGCAACCCAGGGGAAAGGTTTGGTAGCCGCGCTCTTAAACGATCAGCAGTTAGCAAATGATCTCCACGCGCTGATCACTAATTTGCGGGCGCACGGCGTATTGTTTTATCGCGATACGGCCGCAACCACTCAATCAAAAGTCCCGGAGCAAACTAAACCAGCTCGTCAAAGCCGCAGCCGCTGACATTGGCCGAAATGGGTTGCTCGGTGCAGCCCGTTTCTGGTCAAATCGGATCGCATGATACGGCGATCGTTCCTGAAGCATCTTGCAGCGCTTCCGCTTGTCGCTACTGCGGCACCTGCGACTGCTCGCGCAGGCGGAACGAAACTAAAAATTCTCTTGAAGAGCGCCTGGGGATCGGACGACCCGACAAAAGCCGCATTTCCATTTCTTCATGGCGATGCGCTTTCTGGTGCCGGCCACGAAGTTCAAATCTTCCTTCTCGGCGAAGCGGTATCTCTGATGCGAAAATCAGTAGCTAATTCAATCGTTCCTGTCGGGTGGCCGCCGCTGTCGGAAGTTCTAAGCAAAATCGTGACAAAGAAGATACAAATCTACGCATGCGGTGCATGCTCCCGTGCAAGAAGTGTAACCGACGCTGACTTGACTGAATACAGTGCTAAGTTTGGTAATCCCAAGATTTTCGTGTCGCTCGTGGAATGGGCTGACAAGATCATTACGGAATAGCGCTCAATTCGTTTCAATTCTCGAGTAGACGGGGACGCACGTCTTCTTGGCTTAAGCCATCTACCCGAATCAGTTTGTCGCGCGATTTGTGACCCCGTTGCAGCACGATGGCATGCCGAGGGAGTTTCATTTGCTCGGCGAGAAAGCGCACCAGCGCGGCATTGGCCCGCCCTTCAACCGCCGGTGCGCGCAGTTTGATCTTAACTGCGCCGCCGTGTTCGCCCACGACGCTGTCGGTCTTGGCATTCGGAACGACGTGAACGCGCAGAATTGCCATTCGGCAGATCATATCAGAGCAGAGGTGAACTCGCTCGACGGATTTTGGCACCGCATGCGATGATATGCATCCATGAAAGCGCGACACTTCTACTTGATTTGCTGTGTGCTCGGAATGGTCCTTCCTTACTTGCAATTTGTGCCGTGGCTATTGGAGCACGGCTTAAATGTTACGTTGTTCTTTCGTGAACTGTTCGCCAACCGGATCAGCACGTTTTTTGTCTTGGATGTGATCGTTTCTGCAATCGTGCTGATCTGGTTTATTCAAAGCGAAGGCAAACGTTTGCGAGTCCGGCTTCTGTGGTTGCCAACCATTGGAACATTGATCGTCGGCGTATCGTTTGGATTCCCGCTTTTTCTTTTTCTAAGGCAGGTGAGGTTGGACCGAACAACTGCTCGAGCTTGAGAGATTTCATCACCGATGACGACGAATGATTTTCGCGAACTGGCGCTGAGTTTTCCGGAAGCGGTTGAATCGGCGCATATGCGTCATCCTGATTTCCGTGTGGGCGGGAGAATTTTCGCGACGCTTGGATACCCTGGTAAAGAATGGGCGGTCATAAAACTGACGCCAGACGAGCAAAAGCGTTTTATGCAACGTGATCCGAGAATCTTCCAACCCGTGAAGGGCGCTTGGGGTCGACGCGGAAACACAAACGTCTATTTGCCTGCGGCGAAGATCGACATCGTGCGGGAGGCTCTCGCAGCGGCGTGGCGGAACACCACACCGAAACGACTGGCTGAGACTCTTCAGCGCAAGCCAACGGCCGCGCGAACGCGTTCCATTACTTGATTGGCAAGCTCGTTCGCGCGCTTTGCGCCTCGCGCGAGGACGTCGTCGATGTACGATTTGTCATTTAGAATCTCTTCCCGGCGTTTGCGCATCGGCGCGAAATATTCCCAAAGTTTCTCGAACAGTCGCTTCTTGAAATCGCCGTAGCCGGTTCCGCCTTTTAGAAATCGTTCGCGCATGTCGGCGATTTCTTCTTTAGACGCGACCAGCGAGTAGAGTTTGAAAATTGTCGAGTTCGCCGGGTCCTTCGGTGCGTCCACCGGCGTGGAATCAGTGACGATACTCATCACGCGCTTTCGCATCTCCTTTTCGTCGCTAAAAATGTCGATGTTGTTCCCGTAGCTCTTGCTCATTTTCTGACCATCGATTCCGGGCACTGTTTCTGTCGCGGCCTGAATACGAGGTTCCGGCAACTTAAAAATCCGTCCGTCCGGCTCGGACTGGCCGAACGTTTCGTTCATCTTCACGGCTAGATCGCGGGTCATTTCGATGTGCTGTTTTTGGTCTTTGCCGACCGGCACGATGTCACTGTCGTAAATCAAAATGTCGGCGGCCATCAGGATTGGGTAACTAAACAATCCAACTGTAGCGGCCATACCGCGGGCGAGTTTGTCTTTGTATGAGTGAGCGCGCTCGAAAAGCCCCATCGGCGCCACCGCCGATAAAATCCAGGCGAGCTCGGTCACTTGCGGCACATCTGAGTGCCGAAAAAGCGTAGCGCGCTCCGGATCAAGGCCGCACGCCAAAAAGTCCAGCGCCACGCGGCGGCTGTTTTCGCGGAGCGCTTGCGGATCCCGCACCGTGGTGAGCGCGTGATAGTCGGCGATAAAATAAAGCGCTTCTCCCTCCGCTTGCAGCGCAACAGCTGGCCTCATCATGCCGAAATAATTACCGATGTGCAGCGCGCCGCTGGGCTGAATACCGGAAAGGATGCGCATGCGATTAACTAAATGACGAGTGCCGAATGTCGAATGACGAATCAATATCGAGTTTCTGAATGACAAAGCAAAGTTCAGCACGCTATTCAGCTGCCGCGCGGAGCCTTAGCGAAAGCGGGTGCTTCGTCATTGATCTGAGTTCCTGCTGGTAAACTCGCGTGGCAACCATTAGAAGAAATGCGCAATGGCGACCAAAAATTCCCAGCCTGTTTCCGTTGTGACCGGCGGCGCGGGTTTCCTCGGCTCGCATCTGGTAGATCGGCTTTTGACCGAAGGCCATCGCGTGATCGCCATCGACAATCTAATCACCGGTAACACCGCAAACATTGGTCATCTCGCCGGTAACGAGAATTTCCGGTTCATCAAACATAACGTTTCGAATTTCATTTTTCTGCCGGAAGAAAAAGTCGATTACGTGTTTCACTTCGCGTCACCAGCAAGCCCGATCGATTATCTGGAGTTGCCGATTCCCACGCTCAAAGTAGGTGCACTCGGCACGCATAACACGCTCGGCTTGGCGAAGGACAAAAAGGCCTCGTTCATTCTTGCGTCAACGTCGGAAGTGTACGGTGATCCGCTCGTGCATCCGCAGAAAGAAGATTACTGGGGTAATGTCAACCCGATCGGGCCGCGGGGTGTTTACGACGAGGCGAAGCGGTTCGCGGAAGCAATCACGATGGCGTATCACCGTTATCACAGAGTGGATACAAAAATCGTCCGTATCTTTAACACATACGGTCCGCGAATGCGGCTGCGCGACGGGCGCGTAGTTCCGGCGTTTATCGGTCAGGCCTTGAGTGGACAGCCACTGACCGTTTTCGGCGACGGCTCGCAGACCCGCTCATTCTGTTACGTGTCCGATTTGATTGATGGAATTTTCAAACTGGCCATGAGCAGTTTTCACGAACCGGTCAACCTTGGTAATCCGCGCGAGATGACGATCAAACAATTTGCCGAAGAAATCATTCGCATCACTGGAACAAAATCCGCGATCGAATACAAACCATTGCCCGTGGATGACCCGAAGGTGCGACAACCGGATATCTCGCGCGCGAAAGAAGTCCTCGGCTGGGAGCCATGCGTGGAGTTCGAACAGGGAATCAAAAAGACCATCGAGTATTTTAGAGAATCCGTGAAAATTGGAACGTAGCCCAGTCAAAAATCCTCAGCGTGATCCGAAATCGGTGCCCGCATTATTTTACTTTCGCGAAGAAACATTTTGCTGTCTGGGTCACGCTTGGCCTTTGCCTGCTCATCGGCGAAGGGATACTCGATGAGCCGTGCCGGCTTGCGGCTGCGACGGACGAGCCGGAAGAATTCCACGGGCCACCGCCACATCCTGGTTATCCCGATCCGTTCGAAATTGGGTATATCCTCTTCGATACATTTTCGCCCAACAAACAGTTTGGAATCATCTATCCCAATCGCCTGTTAGAGGAGAGCCCGGACTTTATCGTCGATCTGAAGCACTCGCGCATTCTCGCGCTTCTTGAAACCGGTGAGCCCTATTTCGAAGGAAAAAACCACGGCGATCTGGCTGCGCATTGGGCTCCGAACAGTTCGGCAGCGGTTATTGAGAATAGCGGGAAATGGGAACCCATTGGACTGCTGCTGGTCGAATTGAAAGACGGAAAGGTGATCCTGCAAACAGATTTACTCGACTCGCTCAACAAGATTTTTTCACCTGCAATCGCAAAGGCCCAGCATAGCCGGGTCGAAGACAGCGCAGTGGGGGAACTCGACATCACAGGGGTGAAATGGAAAACCGGGAAAAGTCTTCAGGTCGAGATCAAGTGCGAAGGATCGACCAATCCGAAGGGCTTTGAAGAGGAGAGTTCGTGGTACGGTGAGCTCACGGCAGTTTGGGATGTCGCGCAGCGAAAACTCGTTCGACATCAGTTGGCGCGCGTCTCGTTTCACGCAGCCGGAAGGAAAGAACAATGAGATTGCTACTGGCGCTCTTGATCATTTCGCTGGAGTGCCTCAGCCATGCAGCAGAGGAAAAAGAGGGGCCGATTCGATTAGCGACTGCGCCAAGCGGTGAGTACGCAGTTGACTGGACCGCGCCCGACGGACCGCCTCGTGTCGTTTCGAAGCCTGACGGCGCGGTAATTGCCGAACTGAAAATTCCAGAGTCGGAGCAAAGCTCCGGTGACCATTCCATGGCGACTCCGCTTCCTTTTATCTCACCCGACAGCAACTGGGTGTTTGTTATGAATGTGGATAATGACGCGCCTCCGCCTGAGTCATTCAGCCGTCCATCGGCTCTTTTTCGAAGAACGCGTTCGTCGGATGGGACGATCCATTTTGAAGCCGCGACTCCGGATCGTTTCGACAAAGCGGCATGGGAATTTCTCGATAAGGAATTAAAGTTGGGCCGTCCTGATCTTCCGCCGGACGCCAAGCGAGTTTACTCCGCGTCTTTTATTGACTGGAGCCGGGATTCTGCGCGGTTGTTGCTCAGCGTGGGAGGTGGGGCATGGTCGCCGTCGAAAAGCGAATGGGTCGAGGCCGCGGCTTACACCTGGTATTGCTATTTCAACACGCGCTCGGGCAAATTCGAGCTCACTGATCGGTTGCGCACAGCGGATACACGGCCGGAACGCAAATCAAACACCAGCGATGATGCGTTCGCGCTCCTGGCTGTTGTAACGAATGCCGAGTCGATCGGTGAAGAAGGGCCGCAATCCTCACCGAAAGAACGTTTCGACGTCGTCGATAAACGATTGAACGATGTTTACGACAAACTCATTGCAAAAATCGAACCGGCAAAGCGGGAATCGATTCGCAACGAACAACGCGCGTGGCTCATATCACGCGATACTGAAGCGGAAATCGCCGCGCTTCAGATGTGGAGCTCGGGAAGGGAAGCGACCGCGCGAATTTTGGAGAGCAAAGCCATCTCGACCGAAGCGCGAGTGGCCGAACTTGAGAAGCTTTTGTCGGGATCACAAGTTAAATAATAGGTGAGCTCTCAAAATTTTACTGGCGCTCGCACCCATTTGGTTATGAATTGCTGCATGATCAGGCGTGCTCTCGCCGTCGCGACGGGTTTCGTCGCTATTTGCTTTCCGGTTGCAGGGCAGCAAGCGAATCCGCCGGAACCAACAAAAGATCGATCGGCCGCATTCGAACAATCGTACGCCGCCGGCGCGTTGGACCGGGCTTTTGCGCTGAGCCTTTATCAGTCAAAAATTTTGAGCGCGAAGAATAGTTCCCTTTTATTTAATAAAGGTCGGGTGCTGGCGTGGTCGGACGGTGGTCGACTGGCGAGTGAGAACGCATTGGCCAGTGTCGGAATGGCGTCGCTCAACTTATTTTCGGACGCGTATTTCGTGCCGGATACTTTCGGGTCAGCGGCGGCACGGAAAGAAAGTGCTCCTTCCGGCTCGCGCTCCGAAAATTTTGGAAGCGATGCCAAGGATTTACCTGGCGAGCTCATGGCGCCGCCGTCGGATCTGATCTATTACGGTGGAGAAATAGGGATCTTATACGGCCATTCGATCGGCAAAGGCAGCGGCGACATGCTGGAGACTTATATTCAGGGCGCCGTGGGCAATGAGCATTTCCAGATCACAGCTGGCGCCGCGTATGAGCAGGCGAGTGGAAGTGCCGTGAAATTCCGCTCGTCCACCCCTTCAAGATAGTTCCCCAGCTGGAATCCTAACGCGAAGGTGGAACGTGTTGTCCTCAACACGTTGTAAATTGGACGCAACTCACAGCGACCTGCCTAGCGAACAAAACCGACGTAAAGCCACAAGGCGGCCATGGCAAGCATTGCTGCGCAATTGGACCAGCCACCCAACTGAGCTAAAAACGCGGGTACCGCCGGCTTGATGGAAGGCCGTGTGCCAGGATGCGATTGAGTCAGGAGGTCCTCGATGTGCCCCTGGTCCTGCGCCACACGTACTGTGTAGAGTGCGATTGCCGCACTTGTTATCGCGGTTAGCAGTGTCTGGATCACAAAGACAATCGCAATAACCTGCTTCGCGCGCGGAAGCATTTGAATGTCACCAGGACGCGTCAGCACCCAGCCGAGTCCGACGACGCTGAAAGTCAGGAACACGGTGTAGAACTTTATGTAGAGATCCCAGCACATCCGTACCGTCACACCTAAATCCTCATGCCGACGCTTGAGAATCCATTCTTGAGGAGACTCGCTCATTGAAGCTCCGTGCTTGTAGCTCAATACATTACCTCAGCGGCGCAATAAAGAATATTTGCTTCGATCTTTCCGATTGAAATTCCCGAGCGATCCTTCCTACTATGGCCCGCTGGCCGAAGTCGCTTCAACGCATTAACATCAATGTCGGCTCGAAACCTCGTCGCGGATAAATTGCTGTGGGAAACGCTGGGACGCTGGAAACGTTCGAGTCCTGAATTGGATCGCATTCAATTCCTGAAGACCGTGCCGTTCTTTGACCAACTCTCGAATCGGCAGCTCAAAAGTGTCTCTGATATCATATTTGAACGCACCTATGAGACCAATGAATCAATTTTTGAGGAGGGAAAACCTGGGGCGGCTCTCTTTTTGATTTTGGTTGGCAAAATTGCGGTAGAAATTTGCCGCGAGACAAGCACGACGTGTCTGGCAGTCTTGGACAGAGGTGCCTTTTTCGGTGAGATGGCGTTGCTCGATGAAACACCCCGTTCAGCTACGGCGAGCGCCTTGGAACGGACCCGGACGCTGGCGCTTTATCGGAACGACCTTAACGAGTTAGTTCATCGAGACGCAAAGACTGCCTGCCAGATTTACCGCTCCCTTGCGGGGATGATCGGCGATCGCCTTCGTTTGACCAATGAATTGGTGCAGATGAAAGCGCCTGCCGACAAGGTCGGATTAGGATGAGCAACGGTCGGGACTTCGAAGCAACAGAGCGAGACCGCAAAGGTCGGCGCAAAGTCTTTTATCTCACATTTGCCGCGCTCGCATTGATCGTGGGAGCGTTCCTGATTTGGAAGTTAAGGGGTCTCATTCTGCCGATCATAGTGGGCGCCTTACTGGCCTTTTTGTTCCGTCCGGTGAAAGAGCGCTTTAAGATCCGGTGGTTGCCTCACGAGCTTCAGGTTCTGTGTTCGTTCGCAGTCATTGGTCTTGTCCTGTTCTTCGCCTACAATACCTTTCGCAAGCATATTCCCGACGAAGAGCAGAAGCTCGAGTTTAAGGTCCGCCTAAAATACAAACTCAATGAAAAATACCGGCAGTTGGTGGCGAAACCGCCGGAGTGAAAATCAAACGCAGTGGCACTGTTGATTGAAAAACAGCTTGGCCCGGTCATGGATAAAATCAATCAGGCACTCGAGCTTAACCCGGAGGAGCGCAATCTGTTCCTGAAATATGCGGCGGGATACAACGGCAAACCTCCTGTTCAGAGTAAGTTCGTTGGTTACTTTCGGGCCAACCAAAACACCAGGGAATATGTGATTCCCGAAAAGGCTCCCGCCGGGGCAGGGCCGCCCACGGGCCCGGTTGCAGCCGCTTCAGCCCAACCTCCAGCTGCTACGGAAGGCGCGAGCCTGGAGAATAAATTGTCCGCGTGGATCTTGGCACCGTTGATTTTTGTCTTTCTCGGTTTCGATAATGGGCAGATCCGGCGTTTTTTCATTAGTCTCGTGCCGAATCGCTACTTTGAGTTGTCTCTTACGGTCCTTGACAGACTCGATGACGCCATCGGCAATTATTTACGCGGGACGTTAACGGAGTGTTTTTTAGTTGGTATGACTCTTACACTGGGTTTGACCCTCCTCGGAATTCCTTTGGGGATCGCCGTGGCTATCGGTGTGGTCTCCGGACTTCTCAACGCCATTCCTTTTTTGGGCACGTCCATCGCTCTGGTGATTGGTCTTGGCTACGGATTGATTGCGGAAAACATAAGACCGCTGATTCCCGGTCTGAATCCGAATGATCTGGCGCTGTATGTGGTGATTCTGATCATAATCACGCACGTGCTGGACGATCTTGTATTTCAACCCTTTGTCCTTGGCAGCGCGGTGAACGTTCATCCTCTCGTAGTTGTCATCGCGATCATCGGCGGCTCCCTCATCATGGGTCTGTGGGGCATGTTATTCGCTATTCCCACCGTGGTAGTAGTCAAGACTGCGGTCGCGACCTTCTTCAGGGAACTGAACGATTATCGCATCATTTGATGGGACTTCCCGATTTCGAGAGGTCAGGTTATCTCACCTTCGACGCAGGCCAAGTGTCGATAAGATTCGTCTGGTTCCGTCTGTTTGAGATTTGCGTGTTGAAATTTGGCTCCGGATTTGGGAATTAGGAGTTAGAGGTTTAGCCCATGGCCGCACCCGCGCGTCTCATTAGTCTCAATCTGGGGTCCCAAACCATCGGTCTGGCGGAATTTCGGGTAATCAACGGGCGTTTGGTTTTGCTGAGTTACCGGTTCCGCCAAACCCCGCTTGATCCTGCAAGCGGGCAACGTCTTGACGCCCACGTTGCGCTGCAGGAAACGGCTGTCGCGTTGCGCGAAATGATGCAAGAAATGCACATTCATCGGGGCCCAGTAAACTATGCGGTGCCCGCGCAATCGGTTTTTGCGCGTTTTGTCAAATTGCCCGCGCTTGATGCGGAAAAGATAGACAAGATCATCTCGTTCGAGGCGCAACAAAATGTTCCATTCCCTATCGACCAGGTGGTTTGGGATTACCAACTTGTGGGAGGCGGTATGGGCGAACAAATCGAGGTCGTCATTGTCGCGATCAAGCGCGATCTGCTCGACGAAATTAATAATACCGTGGAAGAAACCGGGCTGCGGACCAGGATCGTCGGTGTGGCGTCGATGGGTCTATACAATGCATTTTGTTACAACTACACCAACCTGAGCGGCTGCTCGTTGCTGGTGGATATTGGCGCGCGCACGACCAACGTTCTCTTCATCGAATCCGGAAGAATTTTCTCGCGCAGTCTTCCGATCGGCGGTATTGCGATCACCTCCGCGATTTCCAGAGAATTTGGGGAATCCTTCGCGGCAGCGGAAACTCGAAAGCAGCGTGATGGATTTGTCGCTCTGGGGGGCGCCGCCGAACCTGCCGACCCCGACATCAGCCGTGCGTCGAAGATAGTTCGCAGCACCATGACTCGGCTCCATGCGGAATTGATGCGTTCAATCACTCATTACCGTTCGCAAGAGCAGGGAAGTCGGCCCGCTCGCATCTTTCTTTGTGGCGGAGGCGCAGGCATGCCGAACATGCGCGAGTTCTTCCACGAGAAGTTCCAGGTGCCGATCGAATTTTTTAATCCGCTTCAAAATGTAAGCGTGTCGGAGTCGGCGGCGGAGGGGGGGCATTTCGCGCATCTTTTTGGGGAATTGGTTGGCTTGGCGCTGCGCACCGTCACCGTTTGCCCGATGGAGCTAAATCTACTTCCAGGCGGCGTCGTTCAAAGACAGGAGCTGGAAAAGCGGCGACCATTCTTCATTGCTGCAGCGGCATGCATCTTACTCGTCCTGCTTGGTTGGTCGGCTTACTACACGCGCGCGGCCCAAGTAGCGCAGCAAACTGCACAGACAATGGGGCGGAAGAACGACACGATGCGCGCGGCGGAGGCTCAGCTCGACAAACTTAAGAAGCAAATCACCGCATTAGACAACGTCGCCACTCCGCTCATCGCGTCGGTGAACGATCGCAACTTCTGGCCGGAAATTCTTGAAGATTTAAACACGCGCCTGCCGGAAGCAGACATCTGGATCACCGAGCTTGCCGCAACTTCAGGTGGAAAACTGCTCGGTGCCCCTGAAAAACGTGCCGGGGAAACTGCGCCGGCTCCGTCGCCGATCATTGCCGGATCGCCAGCGAAAGGCGGGGCTGGTGCCGGTAAGGTAATCGACGGCATCATGGTACGCGGGCTTTACCTGCATAATCCCAAACAGCAGGAAATCGTCGTCGACTACCTTCGCAATTTGGCGAAGTCGCCATTTTTCAATATTGATCCAAGAACTCCGGAGCGTGTGATCAAATCCAACTCCGTCCCAAACGACACGGATTGGGCGTTCCCGTATGAGCTTCAGCTCACTTTGCGCAAGCCGGTGAAACTGCCATGAAGTGGTTCCAGCAGAACCACGAATGAACACGAATGAACACCAATAGCGAAAAGCTGTTGCTGAAGGACGAAGTCTTTCAAGTTGTCGGCTGTGCCATCGAAGTTCTCAACATGCTGGGTCACGGTCTCGTAGAGAAGCCATACGAAAATGCGTTGGTCATCGAGTTTTTGCTCCGGAAAATTCCTTTCCAGCAGCAAGCTTCATTTGATGTGCTCTACAAAGGCCACAAGATTGGCCTCTTCGTTCCTGACATAATCGCGTTCAATTGTCTCGTCGTAGACACAAAGGTGATTGACAAGATCAGCGACCATGAACGTGGACTGATGCTGAATTATCTGAGGATCACAGGCCTGCGTGTTGGCATAATCCTCAACTTCAAACATTCGAAATTAGAGTGGCAGAGGATTGCCTTATTCGTGTCTATTCGTGTTCATTCGTGGTTGATGCCATGAAATGGTTTCAGCAAAATCGGGCGTTCGGCATGTTGCTGATTGGCTTTGCAATTTGCGCGTTACTCACCGGTGCACTGCTTTATTGGAGATGGAGTGCCGGGAACGATGCAAGGCGAGGGTTCACGGAAATGGTTGCAGAGCGGTACCGACTCGGAAGTCTCGATCCGTTCCCAAATGACGCGAACTATCGGAAAGTGCAGGGTTACCTCGAGAGATACAGCGCGGCTCTCGATAAATTCAAGGGACAGCTCAAAAGCGAGGTTGCCCCGGCCCCACCGCTTGCGCCGAATGAATTTCAGTCACGCTTGCGCCAGGCAACCATCGCGATGGCTGACAGAGCGCGCCTTAACAACGTCAAACTGCCGGACAGATTTCAGCTGGGCTTCGACGAGTTCACCAGGACAATGCCTGACACACCCGTGACGCCGCTGCTTGGGCAAGAGCTCTCCCAAATCCAGATGCTCATAAACATTTTGCTCGATGCCAAGGTGGACAGCGTGACGTCCTTTCATCGTGCACCGATATCCGAAGAACATAAGGGTTCGCCAACTCCGACGCCGTCTCCAGCTCCCGGTCAAAGGATCGCGGCGACGAAACCCGGCAGCACGCCTGCGCCAACATTGATTCAGCGCAATGTGGTTGATGTGAGCTTTAAAGCGTCGCCGTCTGCGGCGCGAAAAGTCATTAACGAAATCACAGCCTCTACCGGACAGTTTTTTATCATTCGCACGCTGTACGTGCACAACGAAAAAGACAAAGGTCCGCCGCGCGAGAGAGCGACAGTGCCAACACCGCCGCCAAGCCCGCAGGCGAGTCCAGGCCAGCCAAGCCCAGGCGGCGCGCTGAATTTTATCGTGGGCAACGAGCACATCGAGGTTTCAGCCACGATCGAAATGCTAAGATTTAGCTTTTAACCACGAATGAACACGAATGAACACGAAGAGCGAAAAGCTGTTGCTCAAGGACGAGGTTTTTCAAGTTGTGGGCTGCGCCATCGAGGTTCTCAACACACTCGGCCATGGTCTCGTCGAGAAGCCATACGAAAATGCATTGGTCATCGAGTTTTTGCTGCGGAAAATTCCTTTCCAGCAGCAACCCCCGTTTGATGTGGTGTACAAAGGTCAGAAGATTGGCATCTTTGTTCCCGACCTGATTGCTTTCAATTCTCTCGTCGTAGATACGAAGGTAATTGAGAAAATCTCCGACCACGAACGGGGACTGATGCTGAATTATCTGCGGATCACCGGCCTGCGCGTTAGTGTGATTTTTAACTTTAAGCACTCGAAATTAGAGTGGCAGAGGATTGCCTTATAAAATTCGTGTCTATTTGTGTTCATTCGTGGTTAACTTCGTGGTTAATGATTAGCCGTGGCAAAAGTGTTGGACTGGATTAAGGCGCATTACGACCGCGTCGCGGTCATGGCTGCGGCGCTGTTCCTTTTCATTTCCGCCATCGCCATTTGGTGGAGCGCGATCCAGTTCGGGGACCGGCTTCTCACGCCGCAACCGCCGCGCCCGAAAGCTGCCTCGCAGCCGCCGGTCGCAGTCGAGCTCGATCGCGCAACGGAGCAGCTCCAGCAACCTGCGCAGTGGAAAGCCAGCACCCGTTCGGGGCTTTTTGTTCCCGAGAAACATTTCATCGGCGCGGACGGTCTTCCGGCCACGCTGCAAAACACGGAGGTGCATTCTCCGGTTCCAAATGACTGGTTCGAAAAATACGGTCTGCCCATCGAAGACGCCGACGTTCTCGATCAGGACCCCGACAAGGACGGCTTCACTAATCTCGACGAATGGCAGGGCGGCACCGACCCGACGAACAAAGATTCGCACCCGGATTACCTCACAAAATTACATTTGGCTTCCGCCACCGAGGAACCGTTCCGCTACATATTTTCATCGCGGATAAAAGACAAATTCGGCATCAACACCATCGACCAGGGCGAGCCGACGCAATTCTTGAAAGTCGGCGACGTCATCCGCGGTACTGACTTTAAGATCGTAAAATTTACGGAAAAACGCGCGCGGAATCGGTACGGAATCAATGAGGATGTATCGGAGCTACACCTCGAACACCCCGAAAGCCATGCGCAGGTCACATTGGTAAAGGGAAAAGTCGCTACCTCGCCGCAATCCGTGGCTACGTTCGTTTATACTTGGGGCGGACGCCGGGAATTCGAGGTGAGAAAAGATCAAGAATTTTCGGCCGTGATCGTGAATACACAAAAACCAAATGAGCCGATCGAGATCGGTTTCGGTGCACCGTGAGAATCTTAACGACGAATGAACACGAATAGATACGAATTGCAGCAACAACCACGGATTGCACGAATATCACGGATAGGCTGTTGCCCCGAAACATTTCGCGGATTCTCCACCGATCACCGATGATCGATCACTGATCACTTCGCAGTACGCAATCCGTGTCATCCGTGGTTTTCTGTTCCTTCCTTTATTGGTGTCCATTGGTGTCCATTCGTGGTTAACGCCAAAAAATCGTAAGAATTTTCCTTGCAGCCGGTAGAGGAAATCAAATACAAGCTCGTGGATGTGCAGCCGCCAAGGCCGTAATCGTGAATACGCAAGATTCAAATGCGCCGATCGAGATCGGTTTTGCCGCTCCATGGAAGGACCCCTTATGAAACAAAATTCCACTTCTGTAGCGGCTGTCTATGACCGCCGATCTGTCATTGTAGGGCGTTTCTGTGAAACGCCACGGCGTCTGACACAGACGCCCTACAGTCAAATCCCCCCTGCGTTCTTCGCGATCTGCTTGTCGCTCCTTTGCCTGACGAGCTTTGCGCAAACTCCGGATAACGTCGCCGAGCGCGAAGTTCAGCGGCGTCAGTCTGCCTTACCACAAGGCGAAGCCGCTTTGGCGCGTGGCAAAACCGCGATGAAAGCGAAAAATTATACGCTCGCGAACGAAGAATTCAAAACAGCCGTCGGGTATTTGCCGGACTCAGTCGTCTCGGGGAAAGCGCACGACGAAGCGGTCGACGGCTATTGCAAAAGCGCCGTAATATTGGCCCAGGCGCGGATCGCGCAGGGTGATTATGCTGGGGCGGAGGCGATCCTGAGTGAAACCTTAAGCAACCGTTACGATCCCAATTGCCGCGAAGCCCAGGAACTCTACAAGCACCTGCGCACACCCGGTTACTTCAACAAAACGATCACGCCAAACTTCATCAACAAGGTCGAAGAAGTAAAACAATTGCTGACCGACGCCGACGGCTTTTATCAATCGGGCCAGTACGATTTTGCGATGAAGCGATACGATCAGGTCCTTGCGCTTGATCCCTACAACACAGCGGCGCGGAAGGGCCAGGAAAAAATCAACAACACCAAATATCAGTACGGCGAGGAAGCGTACAACGAGACACGCGCCCGTCAGCTTTGGAAAGTAGAAGGCGCGTGGCAGCAACCGGTCAGGAAATATGGCGCCGTGGGTCCGTCAGCCGCGATTGGCGCGGCAAGAGATCTTGGTGGAACCGCGCTCGTTAGCAAAAAGCTAAACAGCATCATCATTCCGCACATTGAATTTCGGGATGCGACTATTCGGGAAGCAATCGATGTTCTTCGGGAACAGGCTGCGGAGAACGATACGGGGCCAGAGGGTCAGAGGGGCGTGAACATTGTGCTGCGGCTAGTGCCAATTGGACAGGTTGCTCCTCCTTCGATCCCGGTGCAGCCCGCCGCGCCGCCAACAGGTACCGGCGCTCCCGCGGGTGGCGCTCCCCCAGGAGCGGCTGCTCCCGCTGCTCCAGGTGCCCCGGTTCAGGCTGGTGCTGTCGCCGCGCCAGCGGTGGTTCCAACGTCTGCGATACCCCCATTGAACGCGCGGATTAGCGTTACGCTGGACAATATTCCACTTGGTGAAGCGCTGCGCTACATCGCGAATCAAGCCGGATTGAAGGTCAAAGTTGAACCGTATGCAGTGTCAGTGATCCCACTCACCGAGCAAAGCAACGACCTGATCACGAAGCGGTATCGCGTTCCACCGGAATTTTTCGGAGGCCCGCTCGATGTCGGTTATTATATTGGAAGTAACGTGGGTGGTGGTGGTTACGGTGGTGGCCAAACCGGTGGGAGCCAGAGTGGAAGTGCGCAGGCGCCACCTGTTTCCACGAATGTCATCGAGAAGGAGGCACTGAGTTACCAGACCGCTTCTGGAGTCGGCTACGGCGCCGGCGCTACGAGCCAGGCAAATTTAGTGCAGGGGACTTCGACTACTCGCCAGACTCTGGTTAATGATCGTCAACTTGTCGGCAGAGCGGACGCCAAAATAATGTTGGAGAGCATGGGCGTTCAGTTTCCCCCTGGGGCGAGCGCGACTTTCTGGCCGCACAGCGGAACGCTGATCGTTCGCAATACGCAGGACAATTTGGACTTCGTCGATGCGTTGGCCGATCAAGCAAATGCTTCGCAGCCGAAGCAGGTCGAAATCGAATCCAAATTTGTTGAGATCAACCAAAATAATCTCAAGGAACTCGGTTTCGATTGGCTGCTGGGTCCGTTTAGCTTAAACGGGAAGGTCTTTGGTTCAGGCGGAACCGCGGGAAACGGCGCACCGATCAATGCGGCTAATTTCCCTTTCAATAATAACGGAGTCCCCGTTGGTGGCCCTGGAACGGGAATTCCAAACGACGGTACCGGTGGTGGCCCGGTTACCTCTGGAAACCGCAGCGGAAATTTTTCAATTAGTGCAAATGCGCTCGATGCGCTTTTGATGCCAGGGATTGGGCAAGTGGCTGGCGCCGCCCCGGGAATCTTTGGATTGGCCGGCGTTTTCACCAATCCGCAATTCCAGGTTGTGATCCGCGCGCTGAACCAAAAGAAAGGCATCGATCTACTTTCCGCGCCGAAGGTGACGACTAAGAGCGGGCAGCGCGCTATCGTCGAAGTTATTAGAGAATTTCGTTATCCGAGGACATACACTCAGCCGCAAGTTCCATCGATTAGCAGCACAACCACGACGCTCGTGGCCGGACCAGTGCCTGTGGTAGTCACACCGACAACGCCTCAGGATTGGGAGACACGCAACACAGGCGTGACTCTGGAAGTGGAACCAGTAGTAGGAGGAGATGCAACGACGATAGATTTGAATTTGGTTCCGCAGGTTGTGGAATTTGAGGGTTTCATCAATTATGGGAGCCCGATCAACGCAATCGGTGTCAATACCGTTGGTGGTGTCCTCTCAACATCTGTGCCCGTTTTGCTAACGCCGAACGTAATTAACCAGTCGGTGTTCAGCACGCGTAAAGTGACAACGAGTGTCAGTGTTTATGATGGTCAAACGGTGGTACTGGGGGGGTTGATGCGTGAGGACGTGCAAAAGACGGAAGATAAGGTCCCCATCCTGGGGGACATTCCGCTCGTCGGCAGGGCGTTTCGCACCAATGTCGATCAGCACGTTAAAAAGAACCTGGTCATGTTTGTCACCGCGCGCATCGTCACGCCCGCAGGTGTGCCGTTGGCTGAAGAAGAGGAAGGTTTGCTGCCGCCGGCGTTACCCGAAGTGCCGGCGTACAAGAAATAGAACGGAAAACGAACCACAGAGCCCACGAAGCATTAGACAGAATTCACAGAATTGACAAAATAGATTCTGAAAAATTGAAACTCGCTCTCTGCCCGAGTTCGCTCGCCGCTACCCTCGCGATTTTACCTTCTATGTCGCTCATCCCGTTCGCTCCATTCTGTTCATTTTGTCCAAAAACTTCGTGTTCTCTCTATTCTATGTGGTGAAAGGTGGGTGTCCGTTCGTGGTTAGAAATTTTTCAGTTTTTTTCGGAACTTCGCTCCGCCATTTCCGTATAAGAAGAGTGAGCCGCCTTCGCGTAAAGCTACGGCGAGCCAAGGAGCAACCACGAAATGAACACGAATAGACACGAAGAAAAATGACGAAGCGGACGGTAATTGTAGGGCGTTTCTACGAAACGCCACGGCGTCTGGCACAGACGCCCTACAGCATCCGCGTCATCCGCGGTTCGCCAACCTCCAAAAATAGTAAAAAATAATCATTGACTTTATCCGGAAACCCTACGATAAGCCGCTCTTCAATCAAAGAACCCCCGAACCTCAGAACAACCTGAAAACCAAACCCTCTGAGAAAAACCCTCAGAACAACCCGCAGAAAACAACCCAAATGACAATAAAAGCAAACAAACCCTCAGCATTTACACTCATCGAATTGCTGGTCGTGATTGCGATTATCGCAATTTTGGCCGCGTTCGCTGTGCCGGCGCTCACCTCCGCCCTCGCCAAGGGTCAGATGACCGGTACGATGAACAACGCCCGCCAGCTTTACATCGCCCAATTCCAGATGTCGAATGACGGCGCGGCAACGGGCGACGCCACCTCAGCATGGCCTGGTGATCTTCCCGTTGTACCAGGAACCTTGGAAGCTTACCTCAACGTATTGCTCGGAAAAGGTTATCTAAAGGGCGCTGACGCCCTGAAGTTGTTGAGTGCTCCTGGCGCAAATCTCGTCGGTAACATAACTCCCGCGGGCACAGCCAATCCCGAGAGTATAACGCTTACTGCTGGAAAATCGGCTCTGAAAGTCTATCTTGTCCAGGATTCCAACCCGGCAACCACGATCTTTGCCTGTACCCAGAACTATGTCTATGACACTGCGCTGGCCGGTGCGAACCAACCTTACGGCACGAAAGGTTTCATCGTAGTCAAAAAGGGCGGCGACGCAGCCATCTTTAGAGAAGGTCAGGCCACAACCGCGGGTTGGACCAGTCCGGTAATATTTCAAACGCAGATTGGGATGAAGCCCGGTGATACCGAGGGAAATGTTGCAGCGGGCGATCCAGCAACGACGCTGAAATATCCGTAATGAGGGCAGTTGGCCGGATTAGACCGGCGCCTTTCGCATAAAATTTCAAAACGCCCCGCTGCAAAAGCGGGGCGTTTTTGTTTTGGGGAGCAGTCGCCGCGGCGACCTGGCGATTGCGACCACGCGGTCGCGAACTTTTATCTTACACCAACTGACGAAACTCCTCTGGCGAGAGGCCGCACTGTTTCGCGATATTTCCCATCGTGTAAGCGTTGACCGGATTTGCTCGTGGGATTTGGATAGTGCGCAGGCCATCACTCATGGTGATATGCTTACCTTGGCGGATGACGATGAATCCGATTTTCTCCAACGCGCGGACCGCTGCCAGATGATTAATGCCGGGCCGCTTTGGCATTCTGCTAGACAGTCACTTCCTCGCGCGTGACCCGGGTGCCAAAACGCTTTTCGATCTCCGGCTGCGCAGCGAGATATTCGGCAATTGCAATCCGAATGTTTTCCAGTGCCTCTTCGCGCGTTGCGCCCTGGCTG
>QHMR01000110.1 GCA_003217875.1 Verrucomicrobiota bacterium | reverse complement strand
AAGTCGGTAGTTGCGTGAAGGGATTAAACCCGGTGAGCATGTGCGGGTGATGCGTTTCGGCCAGCGCTTTTTCGTCCACGACTTGTTTGCCTTCAAACTTGCCGTTCGCGAGTTGGAGACGCATCCATTTCGTCAAATCATTATCCGAAGAACTCACTCCACCCGTCGGCGATTGCGCATCTGGATCGCGTTTGAACTTTTGCACCCATTTGCCATCTACCAGCACATGCCCCAGTGCTTTGTTCCTGCGCGCGATAAAATCCGCATAACGCGAGCTGGTCGAGGTCATGCCAAGCGAGTTGTACAATTTTTGTTTGGCCGCTTCTTCCCATTCCAGGTCGTACGCTTTCGCTGCCGCAATGCCGCCTTCCGTCATACCAAAATTGGTATACGCGTAATGCGACCGAAAACTGCTCGCCGGGCGTTGGTAGCGCAGCCGAAACAAAATTTCCGCGCGCGTGAAACCCAGATCCTCGAGCAAATCGCCCGCGTGCTCAGGCAAGCCGCTGCGGTGCGCGTACATGTCGCGTATGGTGATTTCGCGCGTTACCCACGGATCGAACATCGCGAATGTAGGATCGAGGACGCTGAGTTTTGAGTCCCAGGTTATTTTTCCTTCACCGACGAGCTCGGCAACCACCGTCGAGCCAATCGGCTTGGACAGCGAGGCAAGCTGAAAGACTGTGTCCGCGTCGATTGGCACTTTTGCGCTCGTATCGCGAACGCCGAATCCTTTCGCGTACACAGTCTTATCCTGAAACACGACCGCGATTGCGAGCCCGGGCAGCGCGTTTTCCTGAATTTGCTTTTGCGCGAGTTGTTCCAGCTCTTGAATCGCATGAGTTACTTGCTCGGAAGTGACGCGAGATTTTTCTGCTGCGATTGTAATGGATTGATCCAGCAAGGTCAGTAATCCTGTGCTGAGAAGACAGATTCGGCAGATGATTCGCATAGAATTGTTGACCTAGTCAGATATTCGGGCAAAGCGACGCGGAGACGCGTGCGCACTCTCAAAGCTTACGCGAAATAAAACCCGCGTCTCGCGCGTATTTCGCACGGAGTGCTTTGGAGTGCGATGCGTCCTCGCATCGGTTTCACTGCCGCCACTACAACCCGACCGGATGTCTTGCATCAAAACCACGCGGCAGCCGATAAATGGTTTGCCCCGCGGAAGCCCCCATTTGCCGGTGTAATGATCGTACGGCGTTGTATCCAGTCGCAACCCGGCAATAACAGCGAACGTGTGACCCTCGCGCGCATAGATCGTGATTCATTTCCCCGCACCGCGCTCGCCGTAGCTGCGGAATTCCGTTGAGCTCATCGGCGAACTAATCAATCCCGCGGCGCCGAGCGCATAGGAAATCGTACCGGAACAATCGTAACCGCGATCATCAAATGATTTGTGACCGCCGCCGTACCGGTACGGCTTCGAGCGAAGCTGATTAGCGGCCCAGATCGCTCGTTTCACTGCGAGTGGCGCATTTTTCGGCGCAGCTGCACTGCCGAAACGAAGCCGCGCCGTCTTTCCGGAGACAACTGGTCCGGAGGCCGGGAAGAGATCGGCCGATACCGGTGGAACGATGAATGCTAAAACAGCAATGCCGAGCATCGCCTGACGACTAACGCGATCTATAAACTCCTCCGGCGCCGTGTTGTATGGAAGGAAGGCGGCAGATGAAAGGAAAAAAATCAGGAAATTTTTCCAGTTCTCGCAGGGCGCGCCTAAAACAGCAAGCTCGCCGTGTCGATACGAGAACTTTTATGATAAACTCGCAGCATGATCCGCAGAGTTGCGTTGCCGATCGCGCTGCTCGCTACAGTGATGCTGACGCTGGCTGCGGGTCAATCGCCCGGGAATAAATCCGAAGAACCGGAGCCGTTCGACATCGAGCCGCCAATATTAAAGCAAAACCTCTCGGATGAACCCTTGCCTGATGGCGACGTTGCGCGTCTGGAGAAACAATTCGAACGCGCAAAAAGAAATGCCGAAGGAGCGGAACGTCTCTACAAAATTGGCGTGCTCGCAAAAGTGGAAGTCGAGCAACGCTTGTTGAAGGTAGTTCGATACGAATCCGATCTTGTAAACGCACGCGTTGCTCGAGCAAAAGAAGAAGTTGCTGCCAAAGAATCCCAAGTCGCGGCTGGCGAAATTACTAAGGACGAACTGGAAGCAGTGAAAACGGTGCTGGCCCAATTAACCGAAACCGCGCAGGTCGCCGCAGCAAAACGTGAGCGCGCGGAGCTCGAAGCCGCGGAAGCAAACTTACGTCGTCAGCAAAAACTCCTTAAGCTCGGTATCGCACAAAAATCGGACGTGACCGACGCGCAGGAAAAGCTCGCCCAGCTCAAGGCGCAGCAAAAATAAATTCTGCGCGATAAATATTTCTCTGAGCCTCGCGAATCAATAGCCGGCTGCCATTCCGTCCTTGCGCGATTCGCTAGCGCCGACATAGACGCGTTGGCCGTCGTGCATTTCCACTTTGATGGCTTGATAACCGCCGTAGCCGCCGACATCAAAACGCACGTCGTGACCTTTTTTGCGCAGTTCGCGCACCGTCTCGTACGGGATGCCGCTTTCCACTTCAACGTATCCACCTGACTGCGTCATCTTTTCTCCAGTCGGTTCGTTGTCGCCCTCATGTTGCCAGCGCGATGCGTCGCCGGCTTCCTGCACGTTTAAACCAAAATCGATCTGGTTGGTGAGCACTTGTACGTGACCTTGTGGTTGCATGCCGCCGCCCATGACGCCGAATGCTTCCCACGGTTTGCCGTCTTTCATCACGAAACCGGGAATAATGGTGTGAAAAGGACGTTTACCGGGCGCGTAAACGTTCGCGTGAGTCGGCTCCATGGAAAAAAGTTCGCCACGATCCTGAAACATGAACCCGAGGCCGGGCACCACGATACCGCTGCCCATGCCGCGATAATTGCTTTGAATTAGCGAGACCATGTTGCCTTCGTCATCGGCGGTGCACATGTAAATCGTGTCGCCTTGATCGAGCGCAGGATTGCCAGCGTCGACCTTTTTTGCCGCGCGATTTGGGTCAATCAACTTGCGACGTTCTACTGCGTATTTTTTCGAAAGAAGACCGGCCAGAGGAATTTTTGCAAAGGCGGGATCGGCGTAAAACTTTGCTCGATCAGTCCACGCGATTTTCTTCGCTTCGATCATGGTGTGCAGCGTCTCCGGTGAATTGCGTCCCATCGCGCGCAGATCGAATCCTTCGAGGACGTTCAACATCTGCAGCGTTGCGATGCCCTGACCGTTCGGTGGAAGTTCGAAAACATCGTAGCCGCGATAATTCGTCGATACCGGCTCGACCCAAGTCGATGTATGCTTCTCGAAATCGGCTTTTCGCAGAAAACCACTATTGGTCCGCATGAAATTGTCGATCTTGTCAGCGATTTCTCCTTTGTAAAAAACGTCGCGACCTTTTTCACCGATGAGCCGCAACGTTTTGGCCAGGGCTGGATTTTTGAAAATATCGCCTTTCGCAGGAGTGCGGCCTTTGCCGTCGAGCGTGTAAGTTTCGAGAAATGCGCCGGGTAATCCCTTGTAGAGACGTGGGCCAAAAGACCAATAATAGGCGATCAGTTCCGTGACCGGAAACCCCTCTTCGGCATATCGAATCGCAGGCGCAAGGTCATCACTCAGTTTCAGTTTCCCGAATTTCTTGTGCAGCTCCGTCCATGCATCCACGGTTCCGGGCACGTTGATCGGCAACATGCCGGTCGGTGGAATCGTTTCGCGATGCAGTTTTGCCAGCTCGGCTTTCATTTGATCATAACTCAAACCGAGCGGCGAACGTCCGCTCCCGTTGATTCCATAGAGCTTGTTTTCCTTGGCGCTGTAAACGATTGCGAACAGATCGCCGCCAATGCCGTTGGAGACAGGCTCCATCAAACCCAAGGTTGCGTTTGCAGCAATCGCCGCATCAACGGCGCTCCCGCCGCGCTTTAAGATGTCGATGCCGACTCCCGTGGCCGTCGGCACGCTGGTGCAGACCATTCCATGCCGCGCCAGAACTTCCGATCGCGTAGCGAAAGTCTTTCCTGTAATGCGATCGATCTGGGCGTTGAGCCGAAGACCGATAATTAGCAGACCAAACAGCCCAAAACTTAGAGGCTTCATCCAGCGCACCAGCCAATTAACGCTTTGCGTTCAAAGAGCGCACTTGAATTCTGTCTCGCGATTGTATTTGATTGGTTCCGGCGATGAGAATGTCTTCCGATGACCAAAGAGCAGTGGGCTTAATACTGATCTGCCTGGGATTTCTTTTCTTTCTGATCGGCCTTGCTGCTCGACTGAAGGAAAGTTTTCATTCCCGCGCCGAAATTTCGACCGTGGGATTCACCGCCGCCGCGATTGTGGCAGCGCTCGGCGTCATCATCGTTTTGTTTTCCTTGAAGAAAAAACAAGGCTGAGGCTGCCTCTGCTCGGAGACATAGTTTTTTCTTGGGAGGCAGCCGTGTAGGCTGCGTCGCCGAAGTTGCAGGCGACACGCCTGCCACTACAGACCCTGGGGCGAATTCGTGCGCGCTGGTTCGCGGAAAAGAGAACGCGGCGACCGTTTCGGGATCGCCGCCGTTCCCCCTCGCTTCCCAAAACCGAAGGTTAGTCCTGCATCGCGTCGTGCAGCTCTTTGTGGGCGTTCATCATGTCTTGATGCGCTTTTTGAATGGCATCGAGCTTCGTCTGCTGGTCCGCCGTAAGCAGCGGCCGAATTTGCGACAGCGTGCTGTCGATCACCGTTTTTGCTTTCTGCATCGCCTCCTGATGAATGGCGGCAATTTGCGGTTTGGCCTGATCAAGGATCGGCTGAACCTTGGTCTGTTGCTCAGATGTCAGGTCCAACTTGTCAGCGATGCCCCGAAGGCCGAATGCGTGGCCGGGGCCAGGTTGTGCCTGCACAATCACAAAGCCGCCAAGCGCGATCGCACCAGCGGCTACAACTGCTAATAGTTTTCGCTTCATTAGTTTGATTTTTTTCCTTTCTGATTTTCCTTCCGCGCTTTTCTGCGCTTCAAGGTTGATGACCGACCGCGTGAAGCGGCGGTTACAAATTTTTATTTGTGCTCGCCAATTTCAACCGCGCTCGACTCCGCGGCCTGCCGCCGACCAGCGACATGCGCTTGGCACAAACGGATCTACATACAAAGTTGTAACCACAGCGCGCCATTGCCGGTCATTGGTAATGGTGTGGATGCGCTCTCGATTACATGGATGATTCTGACGCAAGCGCGCTGGTTCAAGCTGCGCTTCAGCATGACGATGAGGCAGCTCGCGCGCTGGTGCGGCAGCTTTATCCGATGGTTGCCAAAATCGTCCGGGCCCATCGAGCGCGTCGAACGGCCGAGGAGGACCTTTGCCAAATGATTTTCATCAAAGTTTTCCAGAAGTTATCGCAATTTTCCGGCAAGGTGCCGCTTGAGCATTGGGTCTCGCGCATCGCGGTGAATACTTGCCTGAATCAAATTGAATCTGAGAAGGTGCGACCTGAGTTGCGGCACGGCGATTTGAGCGAAGAGGAGCTGGCTGTGGTTGAGAATCTGGCCACTTCATCCGGGGAACTGCCTCCCGATCAGCGGTTCGCTTCGCGCCAACTGGTGGAGCATCTTTTGACCGCCCTCAAGCCGGTCGAGCGGTTGGCGATCGATTTGCTATACTTGCAGGGACGTTCGATCGAAGAGATCCGGAAAATCACGGGCTGGAGCGCAGCGCTGATTA
>QHMR01000109.1 GCA_003217875.1 Verrucomicrobiota bacterium | reverse complement strand
GCTGCGGGAGCTAAAGAACGATCATGGGCGAACATTGGCGGAAATCAGAGGACGTGTTATGACTTTACCCCCGTGTTATGACTAACGCTTTAATTTACGGGCATTTTACGAGCGAAATCAGCGGGTGAGGGGAATCGAACCCCGTGATTTCGCGTAGGGGGTAAATGGTTGCCAATGGCCGCGGCTATGTAGGTAAATGGCCGCCAATGGCCGCCGGGTTTACTACACCTTACTACAGTTGGCGCACCCGAACCGGATGTCACACAAAATATTGCATTTTTAAGCTTGCGATGGATGCCCAAATTACGGCATAATGGGTGCGTTATTAGGAGAAAAAGCAAAAGCCGGCGATGCGTCAACATCTGCCGGCTTTTAACGAAACGATTTGGAGAGGCAGAGTGTTTTAATGCACCCGACTTATAATCGGGCGGTGTTCTCACCGGGCACCCGCGGGTTAGAATCCCGCCCTCTCCGCATTCGTTTCGTTTTCTTCGGCAAGCCTCACACGCAACGCGCGTAGGTGTCAATAAAATTTTTGGTCGATTATTCATTCGAGGATAAATGCCGCGATGTGCCGGCCGGTTCCTTTTCCGGGAGAGTTATCTTCTATTGCGTGCCATCTAACATCGCCAAGATTCCGAATTTTGGCGCCGGCGGCGATAAGCATTAAAACCCATTTGTCGATCGGATATACGATCACCGTTCGATTGCCTTTATCCTTTTCCTCGATCGCTTTTTTAACCCATGGCGTAACTCCCTTTTTGCGCCCGTTGTGGATTACGGATCCGAACGGCGGATTTACATAATTCGATTTGCCCCATTCGCACGAAAGCCCATCGAATCCCCCGGGCACCGGATATGGGCACGGATCGAAATCGAATTCTGCTTGTAATTCAGCCATTAAATCGGGCGGCGTTAACCAATAGCGTTTGCCATCCGATGCGGCGCCATCGTTCCATTTCGTGCCCGGAATTGGCGCGGCTACCGTCATACGGCACCCCCTCGGAATCGCACCAATTGGCAATCTTCCCCGGAAACCGCGTGGTAATCGGTGCCCTTACTACAGTTTACTACGGTAAATCGCTCGTAATACGAGGGATAGCGGGTGAGGGGAGTCGAACCCCCGTGTGCAGCTTGGGAAGCTGCCGTTCTACCATTGAACTACACCCGCAGCGTGATTTCCGATTTTAGATTTTCGATTACCGATTGCAACCCAAACAACTCGTCCCAGCAAAATCGCTGTCGTCGGCGCGTAGCTGTAGTGTGCGCTGTCCTCAGCGCAGGAGAGTAGATCACATTAGTTTCCGCCGGAGACGGCGGACGCTACAGCGCCAACGAAGTGACAAGAACTGTAATCATTGCCACGAAATCACGTCGTCGGAATTCGTGAAAGACGCATTCGGGGGCGTTCTGGTTCCTATTGCCTGGTCTTTGCCAAATGACCACGCCACCACACCGCTGCTTAGCGCATAGGGTGGGGTTGTCGTAGAGCTGCCGCCTGCGCTACCGTCAGTATATGCATTAGCAACTTGGTTATCATAATTGCCGTCAATTCTGACATTGTAAGGCGTCCCCCAAGGATCTACGAAGTCGCCAATCGCTACTGAGATCAGATTAATGTTTGTCGCTTGCGTAGCGATTCCCGATCGTGGATTCGCAGGATTTTTGACATAAGGCGGGCTAATAAAAACGATCTGACGAGGATTGTTAGTTGTGTCTATTCCGCGTAGCACGTTAAATAATAGATTATTTGCGGTGCCCCCAGGTCCGTAGGTCGTGTCTGCGGTGACTAGAGGATACTTCCCATAATCCGTGTAGAACGCGTTCACCGCGTTGACGATTTGGGTGAGATCGTTTTTGGCCTGCGTTTGTCTGGCTTGGTTTTGAACGGCGCTGAAAGCGGGAAAGAGTAGCCCGATCAAAATCGCTATGATCGCGATAACCACCAGCAGTTCGATGAGAGTGAAGCCGCGGTGGGATCGCCGTTGCTGTAGGGCGTTTGTGTCAAACGCCAACCTTGGGGAAACCGGCATCCGCGGCGGACGCCCTACGATTCTGGGGTGCATCGCGCCGAGAGTATGCCCGATAAATGGGTTTGCACAATGTTTTAGTTGAAACGTGTCCTGATCTGTCATGGTGAGCCCCTCGGCTTCGCTCAGGACAGGCTCCGCGAAACAAGCTGGCTGTGATTTCAACCTGCCGACAACATCAATTCAGAGATTCTTCGCTTCGCTCAGAATGATAATGCCGGTTGTGGTTTGGTGCTTCAACGCTTCAACGCTTTTAACGATTAGGTCCATTTCCTCATCTGCTCCGGGAATGGGCATTGCGCACAATCGGAATTGTCCTCCATACAAAAATCTTCGTAGATTTGAAGCAGACCTTGCTGATGCGCGACGGTTTTCAGAAATTCTTGTCGGCGCGAATCATTTCCAAAAAGACGTGTGGCAGCTGTTTCGAGCCGCCTATTCGATAATTGTGCTGGCAGCTTTGCGTATTCATCCCAAAGACGCGTGGTCGGCCGACTCGAAGCCTGGAGATCGTGTGCCACCCAAAAGGGAAACAGCACATTCGCCAGAATGTCGGCGACGCGTGATTCGCCGATGAGCGCCATTTTCTTCGGCGATGCAGCGGCTGTAAGTGTGTAATGAAAATTCCAGAACGGATGCTCAAGCGCTTGAAAGAAATCATTCGCCGCGTCGACGCTGCTCTTTCCAGAAGCCCGCTGCAGACGCGACCAGTCGCGCGCTAGGATTGCAAGCGCGGCCAGCCGGCGCTGCGGATGATTTACTGGACGCGTGCTGCTCAGTCGCCAGCTGTTGGCTGGCAAGATCAACCTTTGCAGCTCATCCCGATGCGGCCACCAGCCTTCCCATAGTTGCCGCACATATTCGCGTGCCGATCTTTTATAGACATCGAGATCGGATACCTCCAGGAAACCGGCTCCACCGAAGAGCAACGCCTCGCAGTTCTGAACATTTTCACGCAGAAGTCGCAGCGGTGCTCGCTGTGCCAGAAGTGTGAAGGGAAGCTTGTTTTCCTTGTAACCGAGCGCAGTGGCGATTTCCTGAAAAAGTGTTTCGTCGCGCCCGTGAGCGTCGATCTTGTTGCGAACCCGGTTGGCCTTTTGTCGCAAACGAAATTGTGCTGCCGCATCCAGCACGCTGCATACGCGCTCCGCCGGCAAATCTTTGAGCGGTGCCTGACAGCGCCCCGGCCGAGCGAGCGGGACGTTTGCAGCAAATGCCTCGGGCAGCGTCGCGGGGTCGATGCACACCTGCGCGATATTGCGGTTCGATTTCGTCCGCGTGAAAAATTCGCGGTCGCTTCTTTCGACAAAAACGTGAAGCACAGTCGTGTCGAACGCTGGATTGATCGCGTGACCGTGTGTTTCCCAGCTGCGATCGAGCAGATCAATTTCGATGCAACCGCGAACCGGCTCGCTGCTATTTATCCGAATAGCGGCATCACGAAAATCAGGGCCAGCTTCGCGGTTCCAAGTGCCGAATTGGACAACATCGATTTGGTCTCCAGCAGTGCTGACAAAATGTTTGCCGAAATCTCCGGCAAACCAGCGCGCTTGCAGCTCCAGCTCGGATGGGATGCGCGGCGAGACGAAAAGCGCGCGTTCACGTACACGAGCGGTATCGCGCGTCTGCGCGTAGCGTTCTGCAAGGGCGCTCACGCGCAGATTATGAGGAGAGCACGATCGAATGTCACGTGTCGCTTTGGAGTGCCCGGATATGTCCGCGCTTTGAAAGTGGCGACATGTCGCCGCGCGCGATAGCAGCAGACGTGATCTAACTTAGCTTAGCGCGCTATGGATCTCAGCGCCAAAGGCGCGATCTCAATCCCAGCCTGGGGGAGCGCCCCAGGCATCCAATTCCCCAAGTAGCCGAGCGCTGAAAGCGCGAGTCAGTCAAGCGCATGTTCTCATCCCAGGCGACAGGAGATGAATCGCGCTTTCAGCGCTAACGTCTTTAATGGCACAATCCTGGGGCGCTGCCCCAGGCTGAGCCGTGAATCATGCGCCTTTGGCACTGAACACATAGCGATCAAGAAATCGCCGCTCCTTGTTCCTGCAACGCAGGTTCGCGCAGCCGCTCTCGCAATTGGTGAACAATCTGATCAACGAACGCTGCATCCTGTCGCGGAAAAATGAACGAATATTTTGGGCCCTGCCCACCAGCAGGTGAGACGATGAGGTTCTCGAACAAAAATCGCGGCTCACGACCTACGACCAAGTCCTCCATATCAATCGTGCGCGCAAATGGGCGTCTCCCTTTGCGGGCCACGAAGATGAGTCTGCGCGGTTCTTCGTTCGTGGCGATGAGCGCGCCAAAAAGGTTTGCGGGGATGCGGTGGCCGCGCCCGCTGATGCACGGCGCAGCCCATGCGATCGTTTCGCCTAATACATTTTCGTGCGCGAAAACGGACGCTAGTCGCGTCGGCAATGTAACCGGCAATTCCACTGACAGGCCCCGCTCAGCTGGTCCATTTAATTTTTTCCAGGCTAGCCAGATTTTCGCTTTCATAGCCCGCAAGATTTTCGGCGCAAAATAGAAGAAGGCAGCGATACCGATTAGAAAAATGACCAGGGCAAGCACTGGATTGAAATGCACGAGAGCTAGTCCGCCTAGGACCGCAGCGTCCTCGCCCAGGCTTAGCCCAATGTTCGAAAATGGTTCTGGCGAAGTGTTACTGGCGAGACGCGTCGCTGCTTTTACGGTGTGCGCAACAAGACTCGTGCCGCCGGCGAGCAATCCGACGATTACCGTAAACGCGGGACTTGGATGGCCGAGCACCTGAATTGCGAGCAAGGCACCGCCGATCGGGCGAATAACGGTGTGGACCGCGTCCCAGATAGAATCCACCCAGGGGATCTTGTCGGCGAAAAATTCCAGGAAATACAGAATACCGGCGATGGTAATAATCCACGGATTACCGAGGACCTCCAGCGATTGGTACTGCGGCGCCAGCGTGATCCAGTGAAAATGAATGGCGAGTCCGGTAACGAAAACTGTCAGGTAAAGATTAATGCCGGCAAGCGCGGCGAGACCGAGCGCGACAGCAAGCAGATCTAACTTCTCCACGAGAAGAATATCGTCAGAGGCGAGCTGTTGTCACATGCGGGCTTCAGCCATAACCAAATGACGAAGCTCGAATGACGAATGACGAAGTACGAAGAGCCGTGTGATGCGCATTTAATGTTTGGATTTCGTCATTCCTTCGTCATTAGACATTAGACATTCGTCATTCATACTGCGCCATGCTGGACATTCGTCTGATTCGAGAGAAGCCCGATTTCGTGCGTGCGCGACTCGCGACGCGCGGCGGCGGCGATGAAGCGAAAATCGATGAGGTCCTGGGTGCAGATGCGGAACGCCGCAAACTGGAAACGGTGCTGCAACAGTTGAATGCCGACCGCAACCGCCTGAGTAAGGAGATCGGCAAAAAACTTGCGCGAGGCGAAACGGCCGGTGAGTTGCAGGAACGCGTTCGCGAAATCGGCGATCAGATCGCTAGCCTCAATGTGCAAGCGGCTGCTGCCGAGGCCGAGCAAAACAATCTGCTTCTTCAAATTGCGAACTTGCCACATGAGAGCGTTCCAATTGGCAAAGATCCCAACGCAAACCGGGTCGTTCGCAGCTGGGGCGAGAAATCGCGACTTACCAAGCCGGCTGATCACGTCGCGCTCGGCACAAGATTGAATCTTTTCAATCCCGAGTGGGCGACAAAACTCAGCGGGAGCGGTTTTATCTGTTTTACTGGCGCCGGTGCAAAACTGGAACGTGCGCTCATCAATTTCATGATCGAGCTGCATACGCGCGAGCACGGTTACTTCG
>QHMR01000108.1 GCA_003217875.1 Verrucomicrobiota bacterium | reverse complement strand
CGAATTGAAATTGGCTCACGGGAAAAGTGTGCGTGTTTTTCAACTGTAGGGCAACCGCATCGGTTGCCGAAAGAAAATGGCAGGCGAAGCGCCTGTCCTACAACATCGCATGTTGCCGATGGACAATTCATCGGCAGATTGAAATTTCAGTTTCCATGAAGAAAACGCTTGCTCATCAACTCGCCGATTACGCGTGCGCACTCCGGTTTGAGGATCTTTCGAAGGAGGTTGTCCATGAAGTGAAACGGCGCGTGATCGACTCGTTAGGCTGCGCGCTTGGCGCTTGGAAGGAAGAGCCGTGCGCGATTGCGCGCAAAGTCGCTTTTGATTTTTCAGCAAAAGATGGTTCGACAATCATCGGTACGAATCACAAGGCCCCGCCGGACTGGGCGGCGTTCGCGAATGGGTGTTGCATCCGTTATTTCGATTACAACGACACTTATCTGTCGAAGGAACCTGCGCATCCGAGCGACAACATTGCGGCGGCGCTGGCAGTAGCGGAAAGCGTTGGCGCAAGCGGACGCGAATTGATCACTTCGATTGCGCTCGCTTATGAAGTGCAATGCCGGTTTTGCGACGCCGCCAGCATTCGAGCGCGCGGCTGGGATCATGTGACCTACGGGGCGTTTTCTACCGCGCTCGCTTGCGCCAAGTTGATGAAACTTAGTCCGAAAGATACGCGCCACGCGGTGAACATCGCCGGAGTTGCAGGTGCAGCGATGCGACAGGCGCGCATAGGCGAGCTGTCGCATTGGAAAGGCGTGGCGTTCGCCAACGCGGCACGGCACGGAGTTTTTTCGGCGCTGCTCGCCCGCGCCGGGATGACTGGACCAGGTCCGATTTTCGAAGGCCAAATGGGATTTGAAAAGCAGCTCGGAGTTTCACTAGGCAACGTCGCGGAGAAATTTGCCGTGCCGTTTGCCAAAAATGGTGAAGACACGGCGTCGATGATTTTGCGCACGAGCATCAAATTCTGGCCGGCTGAATATCATAGCCAAAGCGCAATTGAAGCGGCGCTCTTTTTGCGAAACCAGATCGGTGAAGGGGTGGAAGTGAAATCAATGACGATCGAAAGTCACGATGCATCGGTCGACATCATCGGCAGCGAGCCAGAAAAATGGAAACCGGAGACCCGCGAAACGGCCGACCATAGTCTCCCCTACATCACCGCGGTCGCGTTAATCGATGGCGAAGTGACAGAGAACCAATTTCAGAGGAAGCGCTTTAAAGATCCCAAGATTTGGAAATTTTTGGAGAACGTGAAGGTCGAACGCAACGCTGAACTCAGCGCATTTTATCCCGGTGCGGTTGCGAACATTGTGCATATTGAACTCGCCGACGGCCGGCGATTGACGAAGCGGGTCGATTACCCGCTGGGACACGCGAAAAACCCGCTGAAAGATTCGCAGGTGGAAGAAAAGTTTCACGCTCTAGTTGACCCGATGCTCGGTGGCGATCGCGCTAGGAAAATTATCGACATTGTGTGGAAGCTCGACGCGGCGAAAAACGTGGATGAGCTGGTGGCCGCGTGCGCCATAAAGGGATGACCTCGACTACGATTACGAGCACAAGCAAGAGCAAACGGCTGCGGGAACTGATCACGAAATGCGCCGTGATCATACCCGGTGTGCCGAATGCGGCAATGGCGCGGCAGACGGAGCGCGCTGGCTTTGAAGCGGTCTATGCTAGCGGCGCCGGAATGGCGAACGCGACGGCCGGTGTGCCTGACATTGGCCTGCTGACGTTAACGGAAGTGGCGCAGTTGGCCGGCTACATCGCAAAGGCGGTGAAGATTCCTGCAATTGTCGATGCCGACACGGGATTTGGCGGCGCCGAAAATGTTGGCCGCACGATCCGTGAACTCGAAGCCACCGGTCTGGCCGGTTGTCACATTGAAGACCAGGAATTTCCAAAGCGCTGCGGACATCTCGCTGGGAAATCGATTGTGGATGTCGAGGAAATGGTTGGCAAAATCAAAGCTGCGGTCGGCGCGCGTCGCGACCCGAATTTCATGATTATCGCAAGGACAGATGCGCGCGGGGTCGAAGATTTCGATCGCGTCGTCGAGCGGGCTGGCGAATATCTTGCCGCTGGCGCAGATGCAATTTTTCCAGAGGCACTGCAAAGCGCCGAGGAGTTTCGCGATTTTGCGAAGGAAATTGATCTTCCGTTGCTCGCGAACATGACTGAGTTTGGCAAAAGCCCGCTGTTGACATTCGAACAGCTCGCAGACTTCGGCTATCGGATGGTGATTTTCCCGCAGAGCGCGTTCCGCGTTTCGATGAAGGCGAGTGAAAAGTTTTTTGCTGCGCTCAAGAAAACCGGTACGCAATCGGATTGGATCGACAAGATGCAGACGCGGCAGGAACTGTATGATTTGCTCGATTACGATCCGAACGCCGAGAGTTGGTCAGGTATGGGCTCGGATTAAAACACCCAGCGCAACTTCAATGTCCAAATGAGTCCAGCGCGGCAGAATGCGGCGATTGTATGATAAAAAGTGGAAGACTTGCGCGCAAAGCCGCTTCCGGGTTGAACGATTCATAATAGCGAGTAATGGAAAGCACACCAGTGAATAAGGAAGGCAAACCAGAATACAGTCCTGGGTTGGCCGGCGTCATCGCCGGCGAAACGGCAATCTGCTGGGTCGATCCGAATGCCGGATTGATGTATCGCGGCTACGACATTCATGAGATGGCGCAGAAGGCGAGCTTTGAGGAGGTCGCCTACCTGTTGCTGAATGGCGAGTTGCCCAATGGGAAACAACTGGTCGAGTTTACACGACAGATTGCCTCGCAACGCGCGTTGCCGGGTCCCGTAACAGAGATGCTCCGGCTTCTGCCGAACTCCACCCATCCCATGGACATGCTTCGCACGGGGTTGTCGATGCTGAGTGCGTTCGACAAAGACCTCAGCGACAACTCGCACGACGCTAATATTCGCAAGTCGATTCGACTAATCGCGCGCGTTTCCACCTTAATTACCGACGGCTGGCGCATTTCGCATGGCGAAGAACCGCTGCCGGAAAGACCGGACCTCACACAGGCTGGCAATTTCTTTTACAAGCTCGAGGGCAAAGTTCCGCAGGATTGGCAAATCCGAATGTTGGACACGATTTTCAACTTGTACGCGGACCACGAATTCAACGCTTCCACGTTTGCCGCTCGCGTTACGGCTTCAACGCTGGCGGGAATTTACGCCGCAGTTACCTCCGCAGTCGCGACGCTCAAAGGACCGTTGCACGGCGGCGCTAATGAGGAATCGATGAAGATGCTTGAGGAAATCGGGACACCAGATCGCGCGGAAACCTGGCTGATGAAAAAATTGGAGACCAAGGAAAAAATCATGGGTTTCGGCCATCGCGTTTATAAAAAAGGCGATTCACGCGTGCCAGTGATGCGCGAGATCGGACGCGAGCTAGGCAAGCGCACGGGTAAGGAAGAATGGATTCCAATTTGCGAGAAGCTCGAAGAAGTGATGGACCGTGAGAAACATCTTTGTGCCAATGTCGACCTCTACGCCGCGCCGGTGTTTTGGATGCTCGGGTTCCCGCCAGAGCTGAACACGCCGTTGTTCGCCGCGTCGCGAGTAGCCGGCTGGTGCGCCCATGTGACTGAGCAACACGATCACAACCGCCTGATCCGGCCGCGCTCACTTTACATTGGGCCCAAAATGCGTCCCTATCCGGGCTCGTCCAGCGGCGACGGCGCGTAAGATCGCGTTGTCTCAACGCGTTGGCAATGTGATTGCGGCTCTGCCGCCTGATTAACTTTCACGATGAGCGCCACATCACTTCAGGAAAAATACGCACCCAACAACGCCTGCTGGGGTTGCGGTCCAGCGAATCCCGAAGGACTGCATATTCGAAGCTTCCCGAAAAACGGCGACGTCGTGGCTGAATGGAAACCGGAGAAGAAATACGAAGCTTTTGATGGAGTGTTGAATGGCGGCGTAATCGGCACGCTGTTCGATTGCCATTGCAACTGGACAGCCGCTTATCATCTGATGAAGCGCGCGAAGGAGGATCGCCCGCCGTGCACAGTCACCGCGGAATACGCGATCAAATTGGTGCGGCCGACCCCGACGAGCGATTCAGTCCTTCTTTCTGCAAAAGTTGTCGATTCAACGGATGATCGCGCTACCGTCGAAGGTACGTTGACCGCTGGCGGCAAAATCTGTGCCACGTGTCGCGGCGTTTTCGTGGCCGTCACAGAAGGGCATCCAGCATACCATCGATGGTAGCCATTTTCGTTTTGTTGCTCGCCACGAACGCGGCGAATGCGCAAAGGGATGCGGCAGATCAGATTGCGGCCATCGAGGCGCGACTAGGCGGCCGAATCGGGGTCGCCGGATTGGACACTGGCAACGGGAAACGTATTGATTACCGGGCGGAGGAACGTTTCCCTCTGTGCAGCACGTTCAAGTTTCTCGCTGCCGCTGCCGTCTTGAAACGCGTCGATGAGAAAAAAGACAAATTGGATCGCTTCGTCTCTTATGATGCAAAAGACATCCTCGAATATGCGCCAGTCACGAAAGCTCACCTTGGGAATGGCGGAATGACGCTCGGCGCGTTATGCGCAGCGGCCATCGAACAAAGCGATAACACGGGAGGCAACTTATTGCTGGAGGCGATCGGCGGACCGGTTGGCCTGACTAATTTTGCCCGTGACCTCGGTGATCGGATGACCAGGCTTGATAGGAAAGAACCGGAATTGAACAGCGCTATCCCAGGCGACGATCGGGACACCACCACGCCTGCTTCGATGTTAGGAGACATTCGTCAGCTTCTCGTAGGAAATACTTTGTCTGCATCGTCGCGTCAGCAGCTCCAAGAATGGTTACAAGCAAACGAGACCGGCGCTGCAATGATTCGTGCCGGGATCCCCACCAATTGGATTGTTGGCGACAAGACAGGACGTGGCGCAAACGGCGCGACGAACGATGTTGCAATCGTCCATCCGCCGGATCGTGCGCCGATCCTGCTGGCGATTTATTGCGTAGGATCAACAGCGAGCGCGAACGATCGAGCGGCAGCTGTTGCAGAGGCGGCAAAGGTTGTGGCCGAATCCTTCGGTAAATGAGATAACGAGTGCCGGGAATTCGCTGCCCGAATTTCGTCGATGCACAATTCGGAACACCGCGTTTAGGTTTGATTCATGAAAACTTCAACATTTCGGATTGTTCCTCTTTCGACTGAAGTCGCTGAGAGAGCGCGACGTGCAGTAGAAGCCGGCGCAGCGGACCACGCGGTAGTCATCGCAGATTCGCCGACGGGTTATCCGTGCCGGCATTGCCTGCGTTTCGCAAAAGCAGGCGAACGCATGATCCTATTTCCTCATGCGGCAATTCCAGCCGGCCATGCATATTCCGAGAGTGGACCGATCTTCGTTCATGCCGATGCGTGCGAGCGCTACAGCGCCACGCGCGAATATCCGCACGAGCTTCGCAACGGTCGTGCGTTTCGTGCCTACAATGCGCGCTACGACATGATCGATGCCGAGGTTGCTAACGGAAGCGAACCA
>QHMR01000021.1 GCA_003217875.1 Verrucomicrobiota bacterium | reverse complement strand
CCGCACGGTGCGCGATCCGTTTGAGGATTTTTACGCGCAATTCTTCGGCTACAACCGCGTCCGGCCACGCCAAATTCGCCAGACTTTGCAAAGTCTCGGGTCCGGTTTCATTATCGACCCGACTGGTTACATTGTGACCAACCAGCACGTCGTCGAACGCGCCGCAGACTTGAAAATTCACGTAACGACAAACGACGGCAAAACCTACAACGCTCACTATATTGCCGGCGATGACAAGACTGACCTGGCGTTCATAAAGATCGACGCGAAAAATGCATTCCCTTTCATTAACCTCGACAACATCTCTCCGAACTTGCTTGGCCAGACAGTGATTGTAGTAGGCAACGCTGTTGGCTATGGCAGTTCCATTAGCCGAGGCGTTCTTAGTGCGGTAAAACGCAATATCACCGTCGATGAGACCGAATATAAAGACCTCGTGCAGACCGACGCGGCGATTAATCCGGGTAATAGCGGTGGCCCGGTGATCGATATCTCTGGCCGGCTGGTCGGGATCGCGTCGGCAAAGATGGCGTTCACGCCACAAGGCGTGCCCACGCAGGGGCTTGGTTTCGCCATTCCCGCGGAGGTAGTGCGGGACAGCGTCAATCGATTCAAGAAAACGGCTCAGATACAGCCCACGAGCAATAGCGCGGCCGCGACCAGCGAAACGTCAATTTCGAGAGCGGAAAAGTTGTTTGGAATGCAGCTACAAGATTTGACGCAAGAATTAAGTGAGGCGCTCGGCTACGCGCGAGGGCGGGGGGTTTTAGTCGCCGCTGTCGAACCAGACAGCCCAGCAGAAGAAGCGGGAATTGAGCGTGGGCTGGTAATTTTTCGCGTGGGCAAATCTGAAGTTTCTTCCGTTCGACAGGTTGAGGAGCTATTGCGATCGGCGGAGAGCGGGGCAGCCGTCGAGTTCATCATTGGCATTATCCGCGCCGCTGGACAAAATCGCGAGGTCGCGACCGTGAGGCTGACGGCACGCTAAAAAATTTGGCAACGCAATTGCAGCTCGGTTGTCTCATCGAAATATCGGAAAATGATTAAGGTTGAAAATCTGACAAAACGCTACGCCGGCCAGCCCGCGATCCGGGATTTGAATTTTGAAGTTAGCCAAGGCGAAATCATGGGATTTCTTGGGCCAAATGGCGCCGGTAAAACCACGACCATGCGGATTTTGGCGGGCTTTATGCCGCCTACCTCGGGCCGCGCTACGGTTGCGGGGTTCGACGTTTTTGAACAATCGCTTCAGGCGCGGGCACACCTCGGCTACATGCCGGAAAACGTGCCGCTCTATAGCGACATGCGCGTTACGGAGTATCTGAATTATCGGGCTGCGCTAAAAGGAGTTCAGCATCGCCGGGTCGCAGAGCGTGTGGGCGATGTAGAGGAACTCTGTGGTCTCAAGGAAGTTAAAAAGAAGCTGATTGGCACTCTCTCCAAAGGCTATCGACAACGCGTCGGTCTGGCGGACGCATTGTTGGCGGAGCCTGACCTTCTCATTCTCGATGAGCCGACGATTGGTCTCGATCCGAATCAAATCCGGCAGGTTCGCGAACTAATCAAGAACCTGGGCAAGCACCACACAATCTTGCTTTCGACGCATATTTTGCCGGAGGTGGAGATGACGTGCAGCCGAGTGATCATCATTCACAAGGGTCGAATCGAGGCGTGCGATACACCGGATAATTTGCTCGGGAAAATCAGACAGGCTGGCGGCGTGGTGCTTGAAGCAAAAGTCGGGAAGGATAACGGCGCAGAGCAACTGAAGAAGATTTCCGGTGTGCGAGACGTGATTACCGACGGGGAGGATGAATGGAAGAGATTTTCTCTGCGAGTGGAGTCGGGCACCGATGTCCGCGAAGAGGTCTTTCGGCTGGCTGCCGAACGCCACTGGGCGGTGCGCGAATTAACTCAGCGTCGAGCAACGCTCGAGGATGTTTTCGTCGAGCTCACGCATCCCGACCTGGTCTGAGACCAATGCTAAACGAGAGAATGATTCATGCGTAAGTTTTACACCCTGCTCGCGCGCGAGGTGCGCAGTTATTTCTATTCCCCGATCGCGTACGTCGTGCTGATCTTTTTCCTCATCGTCAGCGGGATCGATTTTTACTTTCAGATCTCCTTCATGAACCAGCGCCAAGTGCAATACACGGTGCAGGAAGCATTCTTCAATTCAGTCTTCTTCTGGTTCGCCTTCGTTCTGATCTTCCCCCTGATTACGATGCGGCTGTTTGCCGAAGAATTTAAGCTCGGCACGATTGAGCCGTTAACTACTGTCCCTGTGCGCGACTGGCAGGTGGTACTCTCGAAATTCTTTGGTGCGCTAGTCTTTTATTTGATTCTCTGGATACCCACACTGCTTTACTTCGGGATTTTTCTGAGACTAACAAACCAGCCGGCTGCGCATTCTGCCGGAGCATACTTTGGTTCCTATCTGATGCTTTTCTTGCTTGGAATGTTCTATCTCTCGATTGGTTGTCTCACGTCTGTTCTGACCAGGAACCAAATCATCGCCGCCGCTATTTCGTTCTGCGCGATCACGCTGTTATTTTTTCTCGGCCTGGTTCAGTTCATACTTTTGGATGTTACTTCCACAACGCGCGAGTTGCTGGGATATTTCTCCGCAATCGAACACATGGGGACATTCTCCCGGGGTGTAATCGATACACGGCCGATCGTTCTCTACGTGAGCATGACCATTGTGATGCTGACGCTCACCTATCAGGCCTTCCAATCCCGTAAGTGGAGGCTTTAACAAATGGCTGACCTAATAAGGAAGTCGCGGATGCGCTCAGAAAAGAAAATTGGCCGGATTCGGATCGGTTTCAATGTGCTCGTCCAAATTGTGCTGGTCTTGTTTCTCGTTGCGATGGTCAATTCTTTCGCCTTTAAGCACTACGCGCGTTGGGATTTTTCCAGGGATCAAAAATATGCCCTCTCAGATAAAACGAAGCGCTTCCTCGACACGCTCAACGGCAAGATGCGCGTTACGGTTTTCTTTGCACCAAACACACCGATTACTGCGGACGTTCAGAATTTGCTGACGGAATATCAGTATGCCGGTAAAGGAAAAATCGACGTCGAACATATCGATCCCGAGCGAAATCTTTCCCGCGCCAAAGAGCTGTTCGACAAATACAAGGTTGTTACAGACGAGAGTCTTTTGGTGCTCGACTACGATGGCCGCAACAAAACCGTCAAGGCGTCCGAGATGGCCGATATCGACCAGAGCGGAATGGCGTTTGGCGAAGGTCCACGTGTGGCTGCATTCAAAGGTGAGCAAGCTATCACCAGCGCGATGATCGACGTTGTTGAAGGGAAAAAGAAAACCCTTGGGTACGTCACCGGCCACAAGGAACCGTCGCTTTCAGAAGGAACCAGCCCCATCTCGGTGCTGAAAACGTTTATCGAAAACGAAAACATCAAGTTTCAGGAGCTGAACCTCCTCGATCTGGATGCGATTCCCGCAGACGTGAAAGCTGTCATGATTGTCGGGCCGCAATACGATTTTTCCGATCGGGAAATGAAACTGTTGCGGGATTTCTGGGATAAACAGGGGCGGATACTGCTTCTCCTGGATCCAGCGGCGAAAACGCCGAACCTCCGCGGCTTTGTTAACGAGCTGGGCGTCAAACCGAATGACGACAGACTGATGGTTTTCCTGCGCACTGGTATCCAAGAGCTGGCACTAACGCGAGATGTGCAGGCGCGCTTCCTCGGCGACAGTCCAATCACAAAACGGCTGGCAGATGTGCGGACGCTCTTTTTGGGCGGCACAGCTTCGCTTACTCTTGAGCCGGACCGCGTCCGCACTTCGAACATCCGAGTGGAACCGCTGATCCAGGCTGAAAAAGGTTATTTTGCGGAAAAAGATTACAACACAGACGACCAGGTAAAGCTACAGGCCGACGCGAAGCAAAGCAGCAATGTGCCGCTAACAATCGGCGCATCAGTGGAGAAGGGGGGCAGCGCAGATCAGCGGGTCCAGGTGAATTCGTCGCGCCTGGTAGTAGTTAGCAACGGAAGCTTCGTTCAGGACAATGCCATCACGCAGGATCAGCAGGGACTCGATTTCATCTCTGGCAGCGTGAACTGGCTGCTTAGCCGGGAACAACTTATCGGTATCGCGCCGAAGGTCTCGAAGCCTCTCACCTTCAGTCTTAACGACGAGGCGTTGCGCCGGCTGCGTTGGATTGTTTTGGTGTTCATACCGTTAGTTCCCGCGGTAGTCGGAACCATGGTGTGGTGGCAACGGCGGGTCTAGTATGAACTGGAGGAATACCCTCATCCTGGCGCTCATTGCCCTCGCTGGCTTCGCTTATTTCAGGTTTTTCGAAATGAAGCGGCCGAGCACTGAGGAGGCAAAGCGGCAGGCGCAGAACGTGGTCAATTTCGATCGAAACAAGATTGATGGCATCGTTATTCAAAATGGCGATCAAAAAATCGAAATACGGCGCCGTGAGAACAAGTGGCGACTTGAAACACCGATCAAAGATCAGGCAGATGGTGCTGTAGTCGAGAATTTGTTGTCGGATTTGGAGAGCTGGCAGAAGGAAGGGACCATTCCCGCCAAAGATATTGACACCGATAAGAGCAAACTAGCCGAGTACGGCCTAAGCAATCCCAAGCTAAAGCTCAAACTGCTCGGCCGTGAGAAACCTCCGGAAATCTTGTTTGGCAAAGACGCCGCTCTTGAAGGCAGAATGTATGTGCGCTTCCAGAATTCCAAGGAAACGTATCTCGCCACACAGTCGGTCAGGAAAGATATCGACAAAAAACCAGAGGAATTTCGCGACAAAAAATTAACCGATGTGGCAACTGCGCAGGTGCGCCGCATTACATTGAAAACGCCTGCTGGTGAAATGGAGCTGGAAAAAAGAGGCGAGCACTGGGAAATCCTCAAACCGCTGCGTGCGCGAGCGGACGACGGGAAAGTAGGGGACTTGATTTCACAAATTACATCAGCGCGCATTCAACAATTTGTGGCCGACGATCGTGGCGACCTGCGCCCTTATGGATTGGCGGAGCCGCGTGGATCGATCACGTTGTATGATCAGGAGCAAAAAAAAGACCAGAAGGTTGAGCTCGGCGAATCGATCAAGGTCTTTGGAAGAGAGGACAAAGGTCAGACGCTGCAGATCGGCAGCGTACCAGAAAAAGAAAAAGATCAGGTTTACGTACGGTTCGCCCCTCGTGGATCCGTTTACACCCTTCCGAAAAAGGTCGAAGAGATCGTTAATACGAAGCCGGCCGATCTGCGCGACAATCACTTGGTTCGCATCGATACAAACATTCTCGATCGGATCACGATCGACACTCCAGGCAAAGCCAAAACCGTTCTTGGGCGGAAAGATGGAAATTGGACAATTGCCAGCCGAAATAATGCGCCGGCGGATTCACGTGCGATTCGACGCTTGATCGACACATTGCAAAACGAGCGAGTAACAAGATTCGTAGAAGACGTCGCTTCCAATCTGCCCAAATACGGGCTCGATAAGCCGACCATTCAATTGACGTTCAGTTCATTTGCTTCGGAGAATACCGCTGAAAGCAAGGCGGGTGAGCAGCCGTTTGCGGCGCTGGCCTTTGGAAAAGCAGAGGGCGATAACGTGTACGCGCGGCTGGCCGACGAACCATTCGTCGTGGCAGTGCGCCGCGGTTTAGTGGATCAGATTTCACCTGATCCCCTGCAATGGCAGGATCTATCGATCTTTAAGTTTAAACCGGAGCAAATCCATCGCTTAAGTGTTACGGCTGAGAATGAGCTGTCGCTTGAGCGCGACCAGCGGAACCAGTGGCATTGGTTGAAAGGGAGTGGTCAGATCAACGAAGCTAATCTGCAATCACTCCTCAACACCTTGTCGGCGTTGCACGCGGTACGCTGGCTCGGGGGAACGACGCCGCAACACGGTTTCAATAAACCACAGCTCGTGTTCGCCTTTACTACCTCGCCCGACAATAAGGCATCACATAAATTGACTATTGGTGCTCAAAACAGTGATGGCACGTGGTGCGCGCGCGTGGACGGCCGCGAAGGCACGTTTGAGATTAGCAATCTAAACTTGAACAGCTTGAAATTGCCGTTGACCAGCGAAGCCACTGCGCCGCCGGGTGGATCGCCGCCAACCGCGGCATCTCCTACTCCCAGGCAATAAAGAACCGTTACTGGTACGAACCCTGAAAGGTTCGGAATTCCCAAAAAGAGGATCGTCCGTCTCCTTTGTGCACTTATTGCTTGGGAAAGTCCTCGATCGAATCGCCAAGATAGTCGTAGGCGTTTTTCCTGCCTGTTAAAAAAGAACCAAGTAAGGGCAGGCAGCGATGTAAATAGGAACGATAAACAGCGCGCAAGATTGGCGTTGTAGGCAGTGAGAACTCAAGCACCAATAAGTGCCCATTTGTCTTAAGCACCCGCGACATTTCAGCAAGTCCGGTTGCCCAGCTTTCTATATTGCGCAACCCGAACGCGATAGTGACGCAATCAAATGAACCATTGCGGAATGGCAGGTTCATCGCATCAGCAAGCACCGTTTGGCGCACGCCTTTTCGCTTCGCAAGTTCCAGCATTTCTGGGAGGAAATCGACACCTGTGATTTCTGCTTCTGGTAATTGCTTTTGTAGCGCGAGAGCCAAATCTCCCGTGCCAGTCGCAACATCAGCAATTCTGGGTGGCCGCCAGGCGCTGACGATTTCAGCCGCGCGTCGTCGCCAATAGACATCCATCCCGCAGCTAAGTAAGTGATTTGCGATGTCGTAGCGCGTGGCAATCGAGCTGAACATTTCTCGAACCCGCGCAGCTTGCGTACTCATGTCAGGACTTGATAGAACACCGGCTCCAAGATTTAGGACAGCTAATTTTGCTGCTAATTGCATCTTAACTACCAGGTAAGATTGGCACAGGCACCCTACCCATCAGCTTGTTATGAAAAATTGCGATTGCCAGCGTTCCAAACTGCGGCTATCTAACAACATATGGATATATCTGTTAAATCTCTAGAACAAGCGATCTCAATTCGCAGACAAATTGATAACCTACAAAGACGTCTTTCCTCCATTCTGGGAGGAGGTGCACCTCCGACAATGACGACAACCCGCCCCGCGGCCGGCCGTTACTTTTCGCCCTCAACTCGAGCGAAGCTTTCGGCGGCTGCCAGAGCTCGTTGGGAAAGATTAAGAGGGGGAGCGACTACGGCGACTTCTGCCAGGAAAAAAGGGCAGCTCACGCCTGCCGGGCGAAGGAAGCTTTCCCAGTTAATGAAGGCTCGCTGGGCGGCAAGGAGGAGGGCGGCTGGCAAGAAGACAGTCTCTAGTAAGAAAAGAGGCACACTCACGCCTGCCGGACGAAGGAAACTCTCCGAGCTAATGAAGGCGCGTTGGGCGGCCAGAAGGAAAGCTGCGAAGTAACTTTTGATTAACTGCATTGTAGCGGCTGTATTTGTCGCTCATTGCAGGTAGGAGTGGGCTTAGTGCTCGCGAGAGGACTCGAACCTCCACGGGTTTCCCCATACGGTCCTGAGCCGTACGCGTCTGCCGATTCCGCCACGCGAGCAAAGGCAGCAGCGGTACCATGCGTGTTCACCAACCGGCCTGCAAGGTTTAATCGAGGATGCTACGACAGAATGGAACCAGCGACGTCTGAATAAATCAACCTGAACGCCTCTTGCGCGCGCGAACCTCCAACTGATGCGCTTTGCGTACCTGACCAATAGAACGCAAAAGATCGGCATAATTCGAAACCACGATGTCGTAATCCTTGGAGGGCTTCTCCTGCACCTCTTCCCACGCCTTTAGCGAGGATTGATAAAGTTCTGCCGCTTTCGCGTAATCACCGCGCGAATGATAGACTACCGCCAGGTTGCATTTGGATTGCGCAATGTCGGCAAGGGGACGTGGATTCAATTTCTGCCGGATGGCTAGCGCGCGAAGATGAATCTTCTCGGCTTCAGTGTAACGGCGTTCATTCGTGTAAAACACCGCCAGGTTGTTTAGCACCGACGCAACATCGGGGTGGTCAGGCCCGAGCTGTTTCTCATAAATCTCTAAAGCACGCACATAGCATGGCTCCGCCGCCTTTTGCCGGCCCGATTTGCGCAGGATCAGCGCAATGTTGTTTAACATCGTTCCGATATCGGAATAAGGGACGTCGTCGATCTGCGTCCCGGCGGCTATTGCTTTCTGATAAAAATTGACGGCCTCTTCAGATTGGCCGAGGCCATCGCACAGGGATGCCAGACGCCGGGCCGAGCGATAGATGGCATGCTGGTCGGGTGGTTTTGCCTTTTCCAGGATTGCATGCGCCTTCAGCAAGTTTGCCTCGGCCGCGGTGTAATCTCCCTTTTGTTCGAGTAGCTGGCCTAGCTTCTCGAAGCTGATGGCAAGTGGAGTCTCGTTCCCCTTAAAGGCACGCTTCGCGATCTCAACGGCGGTTTCGGCAATGCGAATCGCCTCAGGCAAGCGATTTGTGGCACGTAGAGTATCCAGCTTGTCGTTGAGGATCGTCCAAAGCCTTTCTTCCCCCTTCATCGCTCATCACCAACCCTCGCTTATTTGGCTAACTAATCGGGTGGCGAGATCCTCAGTGGCCAGCGGCAAGGCTTGCCGTTCATCAGTGGTTACGTCGCTACTCACGAAGAAGCTCGTCGTTCCTACCGCTTCGCTCGGCGGTGCCAGCTGTTCACCATTTTTTCCGGTTACCGAATACCTTACGTTCAACGTAAGAGCAAATTCGGTTGTGGCCAATACGTTGCCACGCACCGAACGCGCCGGCAGGCGGTTGATGCGGGATACCTCACCATTCAAAGTAGCGTCCGCGTTGTCTCCGGTCGCAATCTGAAAGGTCCCGTCCTGTTGCAATTGCTTGATTACAGTATCGGTGATCAAAACTTCGATGCGTGGGACCAGAGTGCGATTTTTGAAAGTCGGCACCGCGATGGTGTGAACGTCACGCAGATAGTATGGCTTCACCGGCCCGACGTGATAGCCAAGGCAGCCACTCAAGGCCAGACAGATTACAGTCGCAAACGAGGCTTTCAAGGCGCCGGTGAGGCGGACGCTTCGGGAGAGGCCGAGGCGTCGGCAGGGGGCGATGTATCCGAACTTGTGCTCGTCCCCGGCGGAGGCAGCAGCGGTTCAGGGGCAGTCGTAGTATCGGGCGCAAGAGAAGCCGGCGGCGGCAGCGAAGAATCAGTCTCGGGCGCAGGTAAGGGCGCTTCGTTATTTGCTGCACCCGGCTTGGCAGAGCCGGTTCCTGCAGTCCGTGCTCCATGCGCTTCACCTTTTTTCTTGCCACCTTGTGCTACGGGCAAAGCCGGCTGAAGCGCAGCCTCGCCGAACTTTGCGCGCAACTGATCAATCCGTTTCTTGGCTTCATTGCTTTCCTCTGATCCGGGCTGCTGACGAATGACCTCGTTGTAGTAGATGACGGCAGCGCGATAATATTTTTGTTTATCGTAAAATTTCGCAACCTTGTACGAGCTGGCCGTTTGCTTGTGCTCGAGAATATCCAGGTTAGCGCGCGCCTGCGCTGCTTTCTCGCTCTTGGGATAATGGAAGAGGAAATCCTGGAACCCAGTTTTGGCATTGGATGCCGCGGCGGCGTCCTTCGTGCCCGTTTGGGACGCGGTGAACCAGATGTAACCGATTTGGTACTGCGCATCCACTGCGATCGGTTCATTCGGAAACTTGTCCACCACCGCCTGATAAGCTTGCAGGGCCGCATCGTTGGCGCCTTGTTTCTCTCGCGCAAGACCAATGTCAAACTGCGCACGCGCTGTGTATTTTCCGTAGGGCGCAGTACGAACAACATTGGCGAAAATAGTCACCGCGCGGTCCAATGCCGACGCAATGGGAATCCCGAGCACCTTCAGTTTTTTTCCGTTAAGGTAAATTTCGCCGATGCGAAACTGCGCCTCGATCGCTGGCTCGAAATTGGGACTACTTGGATATCGTTCTACCAACTGGAGAAATGCTTCGGCCGCCGGTGTATAGTTGTGGACCTGTTCCTGCAACTGAGCGCTGCGATAAAGCGCGGAGGGCGCCAGTGCATCTTTTGGGTGACGTTTAACCAGGCTTTTGTAAGCTTTGATCGCGCGTTTGATGTTACCTTCTTTTTCAGCAGTTTGTCCGATCTGAAATAGCTCCGCGGCATTCCCGCTTATCTCTTCTTCGCCCGGCGCTACGAATTTTGCTTTTTTCCCCGGTTGGAAGACAACGGAGCCAACGCCCGGTTCAGGCAAGAGAAACAGGGCGCCAGCGAGAACTAAAAAGACGCGAATAACGAATTGCATTCGGGTGGGGCAGCGTAGTTAACTTATCTGGCCAGTCAAGTTTGAGCAGTCGCCGGTACGACGCAGCCGGCCGTAATATTCGCCAAATCTGCCAGAGGGGAAAGCTTTCCCCAGGGACTAAAACTGACTAGTTTTCTAATTTCCCTTGAATCTGACTGATCAGCAGAAAATTCGAATCGGCTCGTGCGCATGGAGCTTTCAAGACTGGCGTGGTGTTTTTTACCCGCCGGAGCTGCCGGAGTCACGCTGGCTCGAATTTTACGCTAACTATCTCGCGGCGGTTGAAGTGGACTCTACCTTCCACGCTGCTCCGACTGAAGATATCGTCCGTCGTTGGGTCGAAATGACTCCCACTGCTTTTCGGTTCACTTGCAAGCTTCCCCGTCAGATTACACACATCCGCCGGCTGCATGATTGTGCGGTCGAACTAAAGTCATTTCTGCGCGCCATCGAGTCACTAAGACCAAAACTCCAGGTTATTCTCATCCAACTCCCGCCTTCCTTGACCCCAAAGGACGACAAGCCGGCGCTCCGAAAGTTTCTCCCACAACTGCCACGAGATTTCCGTTTTGCGATTGAGTTTCGTCATGCCGGCTGGCATCGACCGCAATTTATTCGGCTGTTGGAAAAATATCGCATTTGCTGGGTTTGGGCCGATAGCACTCCGCTCAACGAACGAAATCTTGCCCCCTTTGAATTTCTGCCACGCACTACCGATTTTCTGTATTTGCGTTTGCTCGGCGACTACACAACAAAATACGACGTTGACGGTGGCCACATCCATCGTTATCAAAAATTGCTGTGGAAACGTGAAGCCGCCCTGGAAAGCTGGTCTCTCAAGATCGAGCGGCATCTTGCCGAAGTGCGGAATGTCTGGGCATTTGCCAGCAACCACTTCGAGGGATTCGCACCTGAAACCTGCCAACGTCTCGCCCAGCGTGTGGGCTTCTCATTACCGCTTCCTTCCGAAACAGCACAGGCGTTTTCACCCGACGGAGGGTCGCAGCTTGATCTTCAGTTATAATGGCAGTTGCGTGCGATTGTGCTTTTCGAAAACGCACACCTGCTGAATCCCCAGCGTCGCCATTCTCTGCGCTAAGATCGGAAACTTGTCGCCCAGTTGCGCGTGTGAATGCGCGTCAGAGGCAGTGGTAAAAGAAATATTCTTGTTCATTGCGAGCACAATGATCGAGTCGCTTGGGTAAAGTTCATTCACCGGCTTGCGCCACCCAGCTGTGGAAAGTTCAATCGCCAGGTTCCGCGCACGAATTAAATCGAGCGTTTCATTGATCAAACTGCCGATCTCTCCACTCAGCCGATGACCATGGATTTTAATGAGATCGAGATGGGCGAGGCAATCAACCAGCCCGGTCGCTGCGATTTCGCGGACACGTCGAAAATAATCTGCATATACAGCGTCGATATCACGGCCCTCGAATTGCGCGGCGCCATCAGGCACGCTGTCGAACATCTGATCGGGGCGGTCGAGGAAATGAACTGAGCCCAGGACAAAGTCCAGCTTGTCCCAGTGCTTCTCAATCCAGTTTCGGCCGGCTGCCGAATGGATGGGATCGTTATCTAGCTCAATGCCGGCTCGAATTCGCAGATCGGGATTTCTTTCCCGCAATTGATCAATTTCATCGAAGTCGATTCCGGCGTGATACCGATCGTGATCGGTAAAAGCGATATCGATTAGGCCCAATTTGCGCGCTGAGTCCGCCCATGGTTGAAGCAATTCCTGTGTGTACCGTTGCACGCGATGTCCCTGTGGATGCGTGTGGTAATCGGAAAAGAGAAGAATTGGAGTATTGGAGTGTTGCAGTGGTGCGAGTGTGTCAGAAGCCATTACTCCATCACTCCATTGCCTGCCCTCAAGGCACAGCGAGAAATTTTTGGCGGATTCGCAGCTCCGGATATTGGGGAAAGAAGACTTCGGCAATAAAGACTTTGTTTGGTGTGAGCTCGCGCGTCGCGATTGTTTCGCTGTATTCGATTCGCTCTTGAGGATTGATCAGGATCGTGGCGGGTTTTTCGGTGATAGCGTGGTTGTCGGACCATTTTGTCAGGAGGTTCCCTGCGGAATCCATCAGGTAAATTTCGATCCGCTGGTTCGTCGGAAAGTCGAGCGCCACAGGACGCTTGGACAGATTTGACAGCGTCACCTTTACTCCAAGCTGACGAACCTCGGAGAGCTTTACGGTTTGCGGCGTGATTTGGAGATCGAGTGCAAGCCCACGTAACCTAGGATCTTTGTATTGGAAGACCACTTCGGGTGAAAATGGATGGAGAATGCGGCTCAACCAACCGCGCCTCCGCACCGGAGTCGATGTCGGCGAGCCACCCTGGCCAAAAATGTCTGCGACCAGAAAAGGAACCAAAAGAAGCAAAATGATGCGGCGTTTCATGAATGGGGTTCCAGCGCCGAAAGCTTTCTGGGTTGCAAAATTCCTGTCAAACCCTTTATCAATCGGCATGCGAACTCTCAGTGTATTCGCACTCTGCCTCGTTTTCGCGCTGGCCGATGGCGTAGCGAAACAACGGCATTGCACGTTCCGAGTGCATGCACAAGCGAACTCGCAGGACACCGAGGTATTCGCCACATCAGTTCGCGGCCAGATATCGGGCAAAAACGTGGCCATTGAAAAGATGCCATGGATTTCGGAGCAAGATGTTACAGCGTTTTCCGCTTATCCGGCGCAGGATGGAACTTATGGTGCGCTGATTCAACTGGACGAACACGGACGCGTCGTCCTCGATACCTTGAGCGTGGAGCGCCGAGGCGGTTTCCTCTTTGTGTTCGTTAATGGCCGACTCATCACTCAACTGCAAGTCGATAAGCGCGTCTCTGACGGGAAGATTTTCATTCCTTCCGGATTAACCGGAGTCGACATTGACTTGATGAAAAAAGACTGGCGCCAAATCGGCCAACAAAAACGTCAATCGCATTAATCCGCCATGCGATTATCCGCTGCTCCAATTGGCGCTGCTTTTTTATCAATCACCATGACGACTCAGATCGCGCAGAGCCAGGTGTTGGATTTGGTCCTACCCACTGATAACGACGCCCTTTTCTCAGGCGATGGTCCCGCCTTCTATCAGTACGTCGAGCGCAATTACAAAGGTGCTAAATCGACGCCGTGGGAGGGCGGCCAATACGGCTTTGTGCGCGATCCCACCGACACAGCTGGTGGCATCGTTTACACGCGCTTTCACGAAGGAGTCGACATTCGGCCCTTACACCGCGATCCACGCGGTGAGCCGCTCGATGAAGTATGTGCCATTGCCGACGGGAAAGTCGTTCACACCAATCTTGTGCCCGGCTATTCGAACTATGGGAAGTATGTCGTAATCGAGCATCAGTGGGGCGGCTCGAGCTACTACAGCCTATACGGGCACCTTAGCTCGATCGCAGTGCAGCCCGGTGACGTGGCGAAACGTGGCCAGCGCATCGCAGTGATGGGCTACACCGGAACGGGGTTAAACCAGGAGCGCGCGCATCTGCATTTGGAATTGGACCTGATGTTCAGCCGTCAATTCGAGGCATGGCATAACGCATTCTTCAGGAACGACCCGAATCACAACGGAATTTACAACGGTTTGAATCTCGCCGGGCTCGACATTGCGCGGCTTTACCTGGCGCTTCACAAGAATCCGTCTCTTACCATTCCCGAGTTTCTTAGTGGTGAAGAAATATTCTACAGGGTGACCCTGCCTAAATCGCATCATTTCGACTTGCCAAGACTTTATCCCTGGATTCTGGGGGCAGGGAAACGAAACGAAAAATCATCATGGGAGGTTTCTTTCGCGCGTTCTGGTGTGCCGCTTAAAATTGAACCCAGCGATAAACGCGTGACTCAACCGGAGCTGACTTACGTTAAAAACAGCTCGATCGACTACTCCTATCTGACTCGGGACATAGTCTCTGGCCGCGGCGCAAACGCGCAGCTGAGCGGCTACGGAAGACAGTTAATGCGACTCCTTACTTATCCCGACTGAATTCAACAGCCGCTGAAAAATTGCGCGGTCAGCACGATGTCGGCGTTTCTTGTGCGAGAGCGACTCCATGTGGGATCGCACCTTTCACGAACCCAAGACATTCCACAGCGCCGCTCGGTTTTCCTGGAAGCGCGATTACCAAAGCATGATCGACGATCGCAGCCAAACTACGCGATAGGATTGAATTCGGGGTGATCTTCATGGACTCGGCGCGCATCACTTCTCCGAACCCTGGGAGCTCGACACGCATGATCCCACGGATCGCTTCCGGGGTGACATCGCGCGGTCCAATCCCAGTGCCGCCAGTCGTCAGGACCAAACCGCAGCCTTGTGTCGAGAACGAGCGGATCGCCTCTTGAATCCTAGCTGCGTTATCTGGCACAACCGCGTCCGCGAGAACCTGCCAGCCTGCCTTTTGCGCCGCGGCCTTCAACGCGGGACCGCCCAGATCCTTGTAATCCCCCGCGCTGGCGCGATCCGAGATGGTGATTATACCACAAACGATCTGCATCAGGCTTTTGTCTTTTCAACAAGCCGCACGTCGGCGATGTGCATTTTTTTATCCACCGCTTTGCACATGTCGTAAATCGTAAGTAACGCGACGGCGACGCCGACGAGGGCTTCCATCTCGACTCCGGTCTGCGCAACTGTCCGTGCGGTGCAGGTGACTTCCGCGCCGTCGCGCGCGGCAATAATATCAATCTTGACCTCACTCAACGGCAGCGTGTGGCACAACGGAATTAGATGACCCGTTTGCTTTGCGGCCTGGATGCCCGCAATCCGCGCAGTCGCAAAGACATTCCCCTTCGCGATTTCATCTTTGCTAATCACAGCGAGCGTTTCCCGTTGTAGCCGAATTTTGCCGACGGCGACAGCCCTTCGCACGCTCATCGGCTTGGCAGAGACATTCACCATTTGCGCTCGGCCGTCGGACGCAAGATGAGAAAGACGATTCATCGTTCAGCCACCGATGGCAATCATCTTGCGATTGGGTTGGTAATTGTCCCTGAAATCGTGCTGCTCAGGTTTGCGCTCGACAACGTTGAGAAAGAATTGCTTAAGCTCCTCATCGCTCGCGCCAGCCCGCAGCGGTTTCATGATGTCGAACTCCAAATAGCTGCCAAGACATGGGCGCAACTTCCCATCGCACGTCAGGCGAAGTTTGTTGCAGCTTTCGCAGAAATGCAGATTCGTCATCGCCCCGATAAAGCCAATGCGTTGTCCGCGCCCGGGAATTTGATAATAGGTAGCCGGACCATTCGTGCGGAATTCCGTCTCCGGGATCAAATTTCCGTAACACGATTCGATTAGCTTTTTCGCTTCAAAAACCGACATGAAGTTATGTTCATCGAGAACGTCGGTCGTGCTCACTGGCATCATCTCGATAAAACGCAGAATCAAGTTGCGCTCTCCGGCGAATTCTACCAATGGGATCAGTTGATCTTCGTTTCGGCCACACATCAGAACGGTGTTCAATTTGATTTGATCAAAGCCTGCGCCGATCGCGGCGTCGATCCCCCTGAGAACTTGGTCAAAAAAATCCCGGCCGGTGATGTTCGAATAGACGTCCCGGTCGAGCGTATCGAGCGAAACATTAACCGATTGCACGCCGGCATGCCGCAGCGCTGCCGCCATGCTCGTGTCCGATCCGATTTCGCGCGCAAGCAGCGTCCCGTTCGTGGAAAGACCGATGCTTTTGATACCCGGAATCTCAGGGATTTTCCGAATGAAAGTGATCACGTCACGCCGGGTCAGTGGTTCTCCGCCCGTGATTCGCACTTTCGAAACGCCGAGATCAGCCGCGATGCGAATCAGCCGCAGCGTTTCCTCGAAAGTCAAAATTCCCTCGCGAGGCAACCATTCCTGCAATTCCTGCGGCATGCAGTAAGTGCAGCGTTCATTGCACCGGTCGGTGATCGAGACGCGCAAGTAAGAGATCCGATGGCCGTAGCGATCCTGCATGCGTGAAACGTTACGGAGAAGGCGGTGGTGAATCAACAACCCACATTGATTGACTCGATATGGAGCGAACGTATGATCAACACCATGGAGCGTCGAGTCGCGTCCATCGCGCTGACATTTGGCATAGCAGCCGGTGCAGTGATTTTAACCGGTTGTGCCACCCCTGAAGCGCGCATTTCCAAAAATCCGGAGATCTATCAGCGTCTCTCTCCCAGGGACCAGGCACTGGTAAGTCAAGGACAGATTCGACCTGGTATGACCATGGACGCGGTATGGTTGGCCTGGGGTGCACCAGATCGGAAGATCCCGGGCGAAAGGCGTGGTCGCCCGACCGAAACGTGGATGTACGTGCGTTACGACACACCTTTTCCAAGCTACGGCGTGCCCTACTATTACGGCCCATTCGATTGGTCATATATCCCGCCGAAGTTCCCTTACCTGTCCAAAGGGGTCACTTTCTCTAATGGCAGAGTTGTTTTCTTCCAATACCTGCCGCCGCCGCCGCCATAAGGCCGGTGAAGAACTTCGTTCTATTCTGCGTCGATACGAATCAGCTATCGGCAACGCCACGCCGAATCAAGGAGGTGCACGGTTTCGCTTGCCAAGTTGCCGGCCGGTGTGATTTCCTCAAAGCATGAAGCGTCGATTCTACCTTGGCGCATCGACGCTCGCCCTCGCCGGGGGAGCCCTCATTCTTACAAGTTGTTCAACGCCGCAAACGCGAATCTCTGATCATCCCAACCTTTACCAGAGTCTGTCCGCCAGAGATCAGACGTTTGTAAGCCGCGGGCGAATCCGTACCGGGATGTCACGAAATGCGGTGTGGCTGGCATGGGGTTCGCCGGATCGAAAAATCTTGGCTAACACGCACAGGCGTGCGACGGAGACTTGGATTTACATAAGTTACATGACTTATCCCTATTACCCATACGGTTACCCTTACAATGATCTCTACGATCCATTCTATTACGCAGACGTTGCTCCAGCTATCCCTTATCCTTCCAGGGTGGTCACTTTCCTCAACGGCAGGGTTGTGGCTTCCAATACCAGCTGCAGTCATAACGCTGAACAACGGCCACTTGAGTGCTCATCGAAACAATCAAAATCGGGGCCTGCCTGACCAATGGCTTACCGCTCATTTCGGAATTTCCTCGCAGCGCTTGATCAGGCTGACGAGCTGAAACGCGTTACAATTCCAGTCGACACAGATCTGCTGATCGCCGAATGGGCAGACCGAGAGATGAAATCGCCTGACGGCGGAAAGGCTCTGTTGTTCGAGCATCCGATTGTCGATGGAAAACGATCGCAATTCCCGGTAGCAATCAACACAATGGGGTCGCGCCGACGCATGGCACTGGCGCTACAAGTGTCCGACGTGGCAGACGTCGCACAAGAAATTCAACTTATTCTCAAAGCAAAACCGCCAACCGACCTGCGTGAAGGCTGGAGCTTACTCAGGCAGGGAATCCATTTGCTGCATGCCCGTCCAAAATCAGTGCGCGAAGCACCGTGCCAGGAAATCGTGCACAAGATCGATGACGGCGACAGCTTTTCCCTGCACGATCTGCCGATCCTTAAATGCTGGCCAAAAGACGGCGGGCGTTTCATCACTCTGCCAAATGTGCATACGCGCGACCCGGAAACAGGCGGGCGCAACGTCGGCATTTACCGAATGCAGGTCTATGACGAGCGCACAACCGGAATGCACTGGCAGCTTCACAAGGTCGGCGCGCGACATGGCAAACGCTATTACGAACGCGGTGAACGCATGCCGGTCGCCGTCACGATAGGGGGTGACCCCGTTTATACATTCGCGGCAACTGCGCCATTGCCAGACGGTCTTGACGAACTGTTTTTTGCCGGCTTCCTGCGAAAAAAATCAATCGAGCTTGTTCGCTGTAAAACTATCGACCTCGATGTGCCGGCGGACGTGGACTTTGTTCTGGAAGGTTATGTGCAGCCGGGTGAGATGCGTCCGGAAGGGGCTTTTGGCGATCACACCGGATTTTATACGGCGGTCGAAGACTACCCCGTGTTCCATTTGACTGCGATCACCCACCGGCGCGACGCGGTTTACCCCACGACAATTGTGGGCATTCCGCCAATGGAGGATTACTACATCGGCGACGCTTGTGTGCGGATTTTATTGCCGGTGTTCAAAATGAATTTTCCTGAGATCGTGGATATGACACTGCCCCCCGAAGGCGTTTTTCACAATCTGGTCTTTGTCAGCATTCGAAAACAATATCCTTATCAGGCCTTCAAAGTTATGCACGGGCTCTGGGGGATGGGGCAAATGATGTTCAGTAAATACATTGTGGCAGTGGATGAAGATTGTGATGTGCACAACACGAGAGAAGTACTTTTCCGTTTGTGCGCGAACACGGATCCGGCGCGCGACACAACTATTATCAAAAATCCGAGCGACTCGCTGGATCACGCACCGAGCCAACAGAACATCGGCTCCCACATGGGATTTGACGCGACGCGAAAATTGCCGGGCGAAAATTATCAACGCCGTTGGCCCGAGTTGCTGAAAATGACGGACCAAGCGCGAGCCCTCGTGGACGCGCTTCAGGCGCAAGCACGATGATTGCGGGCCACGTATGTTGTAGCCACGGCACTACGTGTCGTTCGAGATAAGTCGTTTTGCAGTTGGTAGCGCGGCAGGCCGTAGGCCGGCGGGTACAGCTTCTTCCTCGATTACGGTTTGCGGAAAAGCCGGCCGGTGTCAACATCGCGGGTAAGGCCGCCGGGCGGGACTCCACGCAGATTATAAACGCGTCCCGTATAAGGGCTGTCGTAAAGCCCCGGGGTTCCAGCCCAGCGCGCGTAGGGATAGCCGCCTGGAGGTGGCGGAGGACCATAACGTGCAGCTTGATCCTGCTGAATGGCCGCGCCGGTCAATGCGCCCGCTGCGGCTCCCGCGGCTGCGCCGATTGAGGCGCCGCGAACATGACCAGTCGCCGCGCCGCCGATAATTGCACCGGTGGCGGCACCCCATGCTGCACCCTGGCCGACTGGAGTGTCACAGGAAGTTAGAAAAAGACAGCTCAGCGAAATCCCTGAGACAAGTATGGGGGTATTCATCCTCATAAAACTGGGTGTGCCCGATGAACTAATTAACCGCATGCGTGCAGAGTTGTTGCGGAGCAAATCTCCACGATCCGCTCTCGCGGGTTCTTCTGCAGTCTGAAGTTTCTAGCGGCTTAGGGCCTTACAAAGACCTTGTTTACCTTAACATCAACAACCAACCCGCCGTGTGCGACCTTCGAGCAGTCGTACTTTTCATGGGGCGGGTACGGGCTCACAACAACTCCCGACGGATCATGAGGATCTCGTTGCGCCGTCGGGTAACCGTTGGCCGGAGGCGGATATTTTTTTTCAGCCTCTGCTTTGGTGATCGCCGTAGCTTGGGTCGCCCCATGTTCGACCCGTTCACGCGCTATACTGCCGATGCGCGAGTCCGTGCCTTGCGCGTAAACGGTTGTGCCGAGCACAAACAACGCTATTACGATCGCCGAGATAATTTTCAGAGATTTCGTTTTCATAGATTTGTCTTTCGTAAGATTTCGCAGCTGGAAACTCAGACGGATGTTTGCGGCGGCAAATTCAAAAAAGATTTGAAGAGTTGCGTCGCGATCCGGCCTGCTTTCTCCAGCTTGCTGAGCCTGTATTCTTCTTCGAAAACGCGAAATTTGTCCAGCTCGATTTGACGCAGAAGACCGCGATAAATCGAGGCCATAATTTCGGCGGGCGCCATGGCTCGGCGGTCTTCTCTCGGAAGCGCAGCCGCTGCCTGGGAGAAAAACTCCCGCGCACGCGCTGCTTCGAATTCCATCAGGCGGACAAAGCGTTCGTTGTATTGCCGGTGTTGCAACTCTGTCTCGGGGTAATTGAACCGCGTCAGGTCTTCCTGCGGGAGATAAATGCGGTCATCCTCCAAATCCTTCCCCACATCACGGATGATGTTGGTCATTTGTAAAGCTAACCCCAGCTCGATCGCATACTGTTTGCACGCTGGATTGCGATAGCCAAAGATCTCGATGCTTACCAGTCCAACTGCACTGGCGACTCGGTAGCAATAAACCCGCAGCTCTTCAAACGTGACATAGCGCCGGATGCTCAAATCCATTTCTACTCCGGCAATGATTTCCTCGAACATGTCGACCGGCAGCGAATATTTCTCAATCAAAGCTCGTACATCCCAGGCAAGCGGCGGCTCGCCGGGTGCAGCCGCCTGAAGCATTTGGCGCCATTTCACTAATGACGCTTGCTTCTCTACCACGCTCAATTCCGCGGAATCCGCAATGTCATCGATGACTCGACAGAACGCGTAGAAAACAGTGATGTCGCGTTTGCGCTCGCGACCTAATGAAATGAATGCCAGAGCCAGATTTGATTTGCTCTGACGCGTAATCGTGGCGGCGTTCACATCCGCCCTCGTCCAGGCGAGCCTTTTAGTATTGAATCCATTTCTCCTGGTTGATCCTACCGCTTTCGCATTGACGAAATAGACACACCCACGAAGCCAGAAGCCATCCGGTAAGCAGCCCTCGAAGAAAAGCAAAACTGAGTTTCCACAGAAAGAGTGCGCCTAACCGATCGGCAATTGCGCCGCGCATAACGGCGTCGCAGATCATGATGCCGAAAAAATGCACTCCGCAAATGATTAAAAACCATCCGAGGCGGCCTCCATTTTGGCGAACGAACTGCGCGTGAGCGCGCATCGCTTCAATCAACGTTTCGTTATGGAGCGCCAGTGAGATTTGCACCGAACAAAACGCAATGATCAAACCGCTCATCAGCACCCGCGCAATCGGCAGGTAATCGAGGACACCGGGAATGTTTGTAAAGTAGGCAAGCACGAGAGGTAAGCGCACAATTAACGTGCTGACTGCAACGACAATGCCCGCCCATTCCAATACATAACTAAAGCGTCGCATCGCGAAGCGAAATAGTTCTCCTTCTTCGAAGCTCACCCCTTTTATCCACGCCAGACACACGGTGATAAGGTACACTTGGATATAGACTCCCAGGAGGTATTCGAAAACGAATGCGATCGCGTCCACGGTGGCGGAGATTCGCAGGAGACCTGCGGCTGGGACCAAACCGCTCCACTCAGGCAATTGCCAGAACACAATCGGCTTCAACAACGACGCCAGTGCGCTTAGCAACAGAATCAAGTATACGAGATAACCCCAGAAACCGTACCGTTTCCGCAACGCTCGAACCAATGCTCCGTGCAGGCCCCGCCAGTTGACCAGCATGAACACGGCGGCCACTACCGAAAGCGGGTAGGTGGTGGTCGCGTTATCGAAAATTCCGGCCACGCCTTCCAGGGCAGGCAACGGAGTTTCTCTCCAAATGTCCGTGAATCGCGGCCAGTACCACTGAGATATTGAAGCGATTTTGCCCAGATCGAAATCAGACCAGCTTCGAATTGGCGTGAAGGTAACGAACTGAAAAACGAAATAGCCAAACCCAAGCAGGGCAAACGTGATCCAAATGCGGTTGTAGCGCCCGACGCAGCGAAAACCATCAGCCATTGCGTGCCGCACCGGATTGAAAAACATTACTAGCGCGTAGCCGACGAAGAGTCCCAATAGCGGGTAGAAGGGCGGTACATTTTGCCACATATCAGGAACCAATGTTTTGATAGCGCGCGACCGCCCCCCACGTCGAGCACAAGCAGATGTCCCGGCGGTTTGTCCTTATCTTTTAAATTGATCCTGGCGAATCAAACCCCAGTGTGGGTAAAACGGCCAGTAGACCAACAAGCCGCGCCCGACCAGGTTTTGCTGGGGAACCGGTCCCCAGTAACGGCTGTCGAAGCTGTTATAGCTGTTGTCGCCCAAGGCAAAATAGCCATCCTTCGGCACCGTGTACGGTCGATCCGGCGGCGACAGATATTCTTTGCCCGGAGCATAACCGCGGTACGGAGGTTTCGCTGACATGACGCGCTCGAACCCGAACCCTTCAGCTTTCTTGCCATTCACATAAAGAAACGGGGGATCGATCCGCAGAGTATCGCCAGGCAATCCAGCCAGGCGTTTGATATAAAAGGGCGGCCCCGTCTCCGGGTCCGGGCGGATCGCCGGGATATGGTCCGTGCGGAAAACGAAAACGTCGCCGCGATGAGGCTTAACAAAGTTGTAGCTAAATTTGTCCACGAAAACCTGATCGCCTGTGTCAATTGCGCCCCTGGCAATGATTTCACCGCGATGATAAACGCGACCGGGAAAAACGTTAAAATCGTGACTGAGCGTGTCGGGCGATGCATACACGAGAAAGTTCTGCCGCTGACCGATCAGTCGCGAAAAAGTAAAGAAGAAGAGGATTCTTTTTGGCACAATTTCAAAAACCTGATCATCCTCGCGCGAAATGACGTTGATGTAATTGCGACCCAGAACGATGAACTCGCCGATCTGTCGCAGAATATTTGGCGGCGGATCTGCGGTGGGATGACCAATGATCCCGTTTAACGTCGGTTGCATCGAGCCGGTGGGAATTTTGAACGGCTGCAAGAAATAAGAGCGAATACCTACAGCCACAACGATGGCCACCAAAATTACCTCGCAATTCTCTCGCCAATGCGATTCCCAGGTTACCGGCGTTAACCTGTGCAGCGTCTTATCAAGCGTGTCGGCCGTGCTGTGAACTCTCGCGCGGTCTCTATCACGTAACGCTTCGCGGAGACTTTTCATTTCCGCGACGATCTGTTCGCGGTCTGACGCGCTGAGCCGGTCATCCTTGTAGCGCAGGTACTTCCGAGCGTGCCGCAGGAGCAATCTGCTGTGTTTAACGTGGCGCGATGTGAACATGATCTAGATCAGTGTTTTTTCTGTCATTCCGAGCGAAGTCGAGAATGGAGCGGTTGGGGAAACCGCGACATGGACGGGCAGGCCGAGAGGCCGAGCGAGCGGCGCGAGCGAGTCAAATCTCTCATGACAAGAGTCATTGCG
>QHMR01000042.1 GCA_003217875.1 Verrucomicrobiota bacterium | reverse complement strand
TTGGTTTCACCAGTTGGTGCTCAGGCCGGTCCGCGATCCCATCCGATGGATGAAGATGCTGCCCTGGCGTTGCTCGTTCGCACCCTTAAGCACGACCGTGTTTATGCGAAACGAATCTCATTGGATTGCTTCACCTACGACACGGAAGAAACGACCAATGCGTACTTTCAGTTTGCGCGTCGCGAGAAACACGACGCCAAGTGTGGCGGAGATCCCGAAACAAGTCCGGTGGTCGCCCGTTACCGCGTTTATCGGCGATCTGATAAAATCGAACGGTGGCAACCGACTGACGATAGCTGGCATCGTTACAATCCGGCGAAAATCAAGTAGCGCCGTCAATCAATTCAAATCCGACGGAGCTCTAGCCGAGGATTCAGAAGACAGAATGAACCGAATTATCAGAATCGGAGCACGAGTTTTGTTCTGAAACCATTTTGTCCATTCTGTTAATTCTGTCATGCTTACCGTCGAGGCACGGGAAGAAGTCTGGCCACTGAGAGAACCGTTTCGGATTTCGCGCGGTAGCCGAACTGAAGCGCAAGTTGTTGTCGTAACCGTAAGCGATGGCGAACATACTGGGCGCGGCGAGGGAGTTCCTGTCGCGCGTTACAATCAGACCACCGATTCGGTTTTGGCGCAGATCGAGTCGGTCAAAAGCGTGCGCGATTTGGATCGACATAAACTGCAACAGTTGTTGGCGGCAGGCGCTGCACGCAACGCGCTCGACTGCGCGTTGTGGGACTTGGAAGCGAAGACTTCCGACAAACATGTTTGGGAACTGGCGAACATCCCTGCTGTCGATCAAGTCGAGACATCGTTCACAATCAGTCTCGATACTACGGATAGAATGGCGGCGGCCGCAAAAGCCAGCGCGACCTCGCCGATTCTGAAACTCAAACTTGGCGGTGATTCGTCGGATCTTGCACGCGTGGAAGCTGTCCGCGAAGCGGCACCGTCAGCGCGTCTCCTGATCGACGCCAACGAATCGTGGTCGCCTGAGCATTATCGGCAAATTGTTCCGGCACTGAAAGAATTGGCCGTTCAGCTGATTGAACAACCGTTTCCCGCGGATTCTGATGAAGTGCTCGAAACTCTCGATCATCTGGTGCCGGTCTGCGCCGATGAAAGTTGCCACACAACTAGCGATCTTCCCCGACTAATGAATCGCTACGAGGTGCTCAACGTGAAGCTCGATAAAACGGGCGGACTAACTGAAGCGCTTCGACTGTGTCAGAGCGCTCGCAACAGCGGCTTCCAACTACTGATCGGTTGCATGGTCTGCTCTTCGCTAGGCATCGCTCCCGCTCGCCTGTTGGCTGGCAGCGCCGACTATGTCGATCTTGATGGTCCCGTCCTCCTCGCCGGCGATCGAAATTACGGACTGCTGTACGCGAATGGCAGGATCGGAATGCCTTCGAAAGAATTGTGGGGTTAAGCCGCCTGTTTATTTCTGGTTATAAGATAATACCGAAGGATGCGGATCGTTACCGGCTTGCCGTCGCGGCGAATATTCCGTTTTTCAATCTCGAACTCGATAATGACGCTGTCGTCAGCGTGCCGCCTCCGTTTTCCTGACATTCGATTTTGTAATGATTGCCTTTCGACTCGAGCACGCGGTATCGCATGAATCCTTCCTTACTTTCGGACGTGGGACATCTCGTCCACTCTCCATCCGCTTTCACATCGTCGGTGTTGAACTGGTTCCCATTCTTCTCGACCGCATCCAGATTGATTTCTGTCACTACCGGACTCTCCGAATCCGAGATCCAGCAATCGATCATATTAAAAACTTTGGGGTGAATTTTGAGCGCGGAGCTTTGCGCTGCCGCGGCCGTGGCGGACGTGGCAGCCTTCTCGTGGCCGATCGGGTGAAGTGATTGAACAATTTTCGTGAATTCTGCGAGCGTAATTCCGCTCGCGGAAAATCCATGAAAGCGTCCGAGACTTGGATGTCCTTGCGGATCCTTCGCCTTTTCCGCCTTCATGTTACTGTCCTCTACCCAATTCGCCTTGATCTCATCCTTGCGGCCCTCTTTTCCTTTTGGCCGGTAGATCAGATACATGGGACCGAGCGGCGTTTTGATTTCCGTTTCCTCCGCGTTCTCCTCGTCCTCCATGATGTTTCGATCGCCGATGCCTTCGCGTGCTGACTCGATCGAGAATGTCGCACTCCACCCATTTCCATATTCTAGCGAGTAAAGCGGAAAACGAGGCTCCTTGTTTTCGTCTGGACCGACCTCGTCGTATGTGATCTCAACAGCCTTCAATCGGAATCCTTGCGGCAAATGCGAAGGAACAAAGCAAATGATCTCCAATTTCTTCAGATCATCCAGGGTCGCGGCTGAAGAGCCGAAGACCGGGAACCCGAATAGAAAGGCGCAAAAGAACCAACGCGTGGTTTGTTTGATTGGATTGCGATTCATTACCCTTCCAATTCTGACCGACTGAATGCCCTTGTCGATCCAATCTTGACCGCCGGCCACTCTCGACTCGATCACGCCGAAATTACTCTACAGACTCAGCCCGCCATTGGGGTAATATCGCCAGCCGCATGAACAAGCGTGGACAGGAAATCGCGTCCGGTTTGCCACCAGACTTGGACGCCTTGCCGCGGCTTGGCGGATTTCGGTTGCGCGGGATCGAGATGACGCGGCTGGAAACTTTTATTGACGCCGCCTTTGCCTTCGCAATCACGATGCTGGTAATCGCCGCGCAGCAAATCCCCGACGATGTCAAAACGCTTCTGGCTGCATTCAAGAACGTGCCCGCGTTCGTCGCAAGTATCGTCGTGCTCGGGATCTTTTGGCGCGGCCATTGGTTATGGAGCCGGCGTTACGGCTTGGAGGATGGCGTTTCAATCTTCATTAGCTGGGCGATGATTGTCACCATTTTGATCTATATCTATCCGCTGAAGGCGATTTTTAGTTCTATGTGGTTTCTGCTTAGCGGCGGTCGAGTGGGCCATACACTCGGTCCGCATTCCGAATCGGAAATACGCGCTCTTTTTGCGATCTTCGCGGTGGGGTTCAGTGCCATAGCGTTGGAAATGGTACTTTTAAACTTGCGCGCGTGGCAATTGCGGGACCCGTTGCGATTGGATGCAAGGGAACGAGCAATCACGTTTCATGAGATAACAGGGTGGAGCATTCCGGTCGGTGTGGGAATTGTCTCGCTCGTCTTGGCGCTATCTCTCGCGAGAGAGCACATTGAGTGGAGCGGCTGGATTTATTTCTCGATGGCCATTCTGGTGCCGCTGCATAAGGCGTACTTTGCGCAGAAGAGAGAATAGAGATTCTGATTTATCTGCCGAGATGGCGAAGCCTCAGGAAAAGATCGGCTCGAGCGCGCTGCGACAGATTCGGCCGCCGCCGCTCTCGCAGCACCTGCGCGAATTCGCGTCGCGGCCCGGCGCATGGCTTGTGGTCGCGCGCAACATAATTCCTGTGGTCGGCATCTATGCTTTCGGCTGGTCCGCTGCGGTCAGCGTTAAGGATCACGTGACATTGGTCGGCAACGTTGTTCGCGGCGTATTTGTGTGGCTCCTGCTCGTCGGCGTTGTCGGTCTGCCGTATTGGATCGTGCTGATTCCGCTCCACGATCTTCTGCTCGGCAACGAATTGCGCCGCCAGCTCGCGCAGTCTCCGGCGCTCTGGTTCACTTTCGGCTCGCTCGCAGCGAGTCATTTCTGGAAAGCGTTCCGCATGGGCTACGACACGATGTCGGACAAGGAGCTGAAGCAGCGGGCGCGCTGGGATATCTATCTGCTGATCCTGCGCGCGATCGCGATGTTCATCATGGCCGCCCACGGGCTCGCCTTTATTCTGGTGCCGCTGATGGCGCTGCTGTTGAGCTATCTTGAGATCTGGCCCGAACGCGCGCTCGGTGCAGTCTTTGGCAATCCCTCACGTCTGTGGGAATACGATCCAGACAGTTCCACATCGAGCCGGCGGCGGTGATGGTTTCGATTGATTTACGAAGTTATGCCGTGTTGGTATTGTGCTTCGCTCTGAGTTCGACGTTGGACGTTTCGTTTGCTTTTAAGCGCCGTCGGGTTTGTTTTCAGGCAGCTGCGCCGTCGGTTGCTGCGCAGAATCTTGACCCGTCGACGTTGTCGTACTCGCTTCAGCGGCTCTCTTGGCAGCCCATCTGGCCTTCATCGCCGCCGCAAGTTGGGCACGGCGTTCCGGTGAGAGATTCAGTTTTCTCTTCGCTTTCTTGACAGCGCCTAGTTTCTTGGCGCCGGCTGTTTGCGCGGGCGACTTTCTTTTGCCTTTCATCGCCCTTCCTGCCTCGGCTGCCTCCAGTTTTTGCTTTAGCTTCGCCAGTTTCTTTGGGCCTTCTTTCAGACGCTTTTCAAGCCGTAGGATCTTTTTCCTTAAATTCTTCAGCTTCATAATCGTGTATGCTCGCCGTGCGGCGAGGGAATTGCAGTTAATGACGAAATCTCGCTAATGTCACGTTTCTTCTTTGGGCTTGATGCCCAAATAGATTCGGCAGAAATGTCAACTGCCCTACTTGCGAAACCTATCGGAGTTTAGACACGACACCAGACGTGAATTAATCCAAAAGTCTCTCAATCCTTAGGCGTAAACTCGACATCGCTAACAATCCACTTTGGCGTCTTCTTGGTGTAGCTCCGCTCCCACATGGGAATAAAGAGATGTGCGCGATGATTCACGATCCTCAGACTGCGCAAGCCTTTCGCTTGAGGCGGTGCGCTGTAAGGCACCTTCCCGGAGAAATGAATCTCCATGTAAACGCCGCTGTTCTCTTTGGGAGTAGGGACGACCTCGCCCTTGAACTTTTCCCTCACGGCGTTCTCACCATATTCCGAGGTCTCGAGAGTCCCGGTCACGTGCTTCCCTTCCACGTCCAGCGTGATCACCGTCTCTGTCTTGAGTCCGCTATTTTTGAACGTCGTGGGGCTGGCGGAAACACACAGGCCTGTGGCCAGCAGGATCGCGAAAACGAAAGCAAGCTTCACGTTTTAACTAAAAACCGGAGCGAGGCTTAAATCGTCGTGCGCGATGTTGTCGCAAATCTCGTCAGTCATTCCCGCGAAATCTTTCATGGACGGGCATGCGCAGAAGGGGTTTTTATCCCCGTATAGATTGTCGATGCGCGCGACGGCTGGCCAGAATTTGTGCTCGCGCGTCCAAGACGCCGGGAAAGCGGCTTGTTCGCGTGAGTAAGGGCGGTCCCATTTATCGGATGCAATTTGCCGCGCAGTGTGCGGAGCGTTCTTGAGCAAGTTATTTTGTCGGTCGTGTTTTCCGCTAGCGATTGCTTCCATCTCCGCGTGGATGGAGATCATCGCTTCACAGAAGCGATCGAGCTCGTGCTGCGGCTCGCTCTCGGTCGGCTCGATCAGCATTGTGCCTGCCACGGGGAACGAAACGGTCGGGGCGTGAAAGCCGTAGTCCATTAAACGCTTTGCGACATCCTCGACTTCGATGCCTGCGCGTTTCCACTGACGCAGATCGATAATGCACTCGTGCGCGACCAGGCCGTGTTTGCCTCTGAAAAGCACCGGAAAATACGGGTCAAGCCGTTTGGCAATATAATTTGCATTAAGAATTGCGATTTCGCTCGCTCGTTTCAATCCCTCGGCGCCCAACATGCGGATGTACATCCAGCTAATCGTCAGAATACTGGCGCTACCGTAGGGAGCGGCGGAAACCGGACCAACACGATTGCCGATTGCCTGCCATGGCGGCTGACCTTCTTGCAAATTGCGGATGGAAGAATGCGCGGGTAAAAACTCAACCAAGTGTTTGGCTACACCAATCGGTCCCACGCCTGCGCCGCCGCCGCCGTGGGGAAGGCCAAAGGTCTTGTGCAAATTCAGATGGCAGACGTCCGCACCATAATCGCCAGGTCGACAAAGGCCCACCTGCGCGTTCATGTTCGCGCCGTCCAGGTAAACCTGACCACCGTGCCGGTGCACGATCTCGCAAATTTCACGGATGGCTGGCTCAAAGACGCCGTGCGTGGAGGGATACGTCACCATTAACACGGCAAGATGGTGCGCATGTTCATCCGCTTTGGCACGCAGATGAGCAAGATCGATATTTCCATCTTTCAAACAGGCAACCGAGACAACCTTGAAGCCGGCCATCACCGCGCTGGCCGGGTTCGTGCCGTGAGCCGAGGTCGGTATGAGGCAGACATTGCGATGCGCTTCGTTGCGCGACGCGTGATACTCGCGGATCGCCAGCAAGCCGGCGAATTCACCCTGCGATCCGGCGTTGGGTTGCAGTGATACCGCGGCGAAACCAGTGATTTCGGCAAGCCACTCTTCTAGCTGCTTGCAAATCTCTATGTATCCCACCGTCTGTTCGCCGGGAGCAAACGGATGCAACTTGGAAACTTCCGGCCACGAAATCGGAAACATTGCCGCTGTGGCGGTTGATTTCATTGTGCACGAACCGAGTGGGATCATCGACGTGGTTAGCGAAAGATCGCGCGATTCGAGTTTTTTGATGTACCGCAACATTTCTGTCTCGGTGTGGTGTGTGTTGAAGGCAGGATGGCTGAGAATTTGCGAAGTGCGAACGGCGAACTGCGGAATACGCAGCGGTGGCTCGCATAAATCGTCGGCGGCGAGATCGCGCGCAGTCGTGCCGCGAAAAATCGACATCAGCAACTTGATGTCTCGCGGCGTCGTCGTTTCGTCGAGCGAAACGGCTACTGCGCGTGGCCCAAGCGGGCGCAAATTACATCCCACCTTTTGAGCGTGCTCGATAAGTGCGCTGCCCGATTTGACCTCCACAGAGATCGTATCGAAGAAATCTTCGTGCGTGATGGTGCAACCAAGAGCGTGCAAACCATCTGCCAGTTGACTCGTTAGGCGATGAACTCCCTTGGCGATTGCGCGCAACCCGTGCGGGCCATGATAGACCGCGTACATCGATGCGATGACAGCGGGAAAAACCGCCGCCGTGCAAATGTTGCTCGTCGCTCTGTCGCGACGGATGTGTTGCTCACGCGTCTGGAGCGCGAGTCGATAGGCGGGCCGACCTTCCTTATCGTGCGAAACGCCCACCAGTCGACCGGGCATGTGACGTTTGTGTTGGTCGCGGGTGGCAAAGTACGCGGCGTGCGGTCCGCCAAACCCGAGCGGAACGCCGAACCGCTGCGTGCTACCGACCGCGACATCCGCACCAAATTCCCCGGGTGGTTTCAATAACGTCAGCGCGAGAATATCGGCGGCTACAACAACGAGAGCGCCGGCGTTATGCGCTTGCTTTACAAATTCACTGTAATCGTAAATCCCGCCATCGGTGGCGGGATACTGCACAAGCGCGCCGAAAACGGTGTCGTCGAATTTGAAATGCGAGTAATCACCGATCTTGATGTCAATTCCGAGCGGCTTCGCGCGTGTTTGAACAACGGCAATCGTTTGCGGGTGACAATTGTCGGCCACAAAGAAGGCTTTGCGGTTTGGAGCGACCGCACGACAAAGCGACATCGCCTCCGCTGCTGCAGTCGCTTCGTCTAGGAGCGATGCGTTCGCAATATCGAGCGCCGTTAAGTCCATAATCATCTGCTGAAAATTGAGCAACGCTTCCAGGCGGCCTTGCGCGATTTCCGCCTGGTAAGGCGTGTAAGCGGTGTACCAGCCGGGGTTTTCCAAGATATTTCGCTGGATGACCGCCGGTGTAACGCAGTCGTAATAGCCAGCGCCGATAAAAGAGCGCGCGACCGTGTTCTTTCTGGAAATCGCGCCGAGCTCGGCCAGTGCTTCGCTCTCCGATTTCGCTTCCGGCAAATTCAGTTCCCGATCCAGCCGGATATTTTTGGGGACTGCAACATCGATCAACGAATCGAGTGATTTGAACCCAAGTCCGCGCAACATCCACTGCAAGGACGCCGCGCTGCCCCGAGCGCTTTGGGATCGCTCCGGAGCGCGCTGACCCTGCCACGCGCCGGCTTGCGGTATCTCGATGAATTCATGGGAGTTCCGTTTTCGGAGATCCAGCCGCGGTGGCAGAAAAGCTCCTACAGAAGGCAACAACGGAAACGAAGATTGTGACCTCAGCTCCCTTCCGAACACCACAAATTGATTGGTGAAATCAAGTGTCTCACTAGTGCGATGGTCTGCTACGGTGCTCATGTCATCGTCCGGTTTTTGATTTAATTGCCCTTCTTCTTTCTAAAGATTTTGAGGGCGCACATTTCACTAAAAAAACTGAAATTCCTTTATCCCAATGCTTCCGCGCAAGGAGACACGAAGTAGCCTTGGGATGGTCTGATGCCGATGTAGTGTTGGCCAATTGCCAGTCGGATGTTCAGGCTGGTCGATGTCCTGCGCGCATATCGGTCGCCTCGCCCTTCTACGGAGAGGGAGGGTGACAGTCTATCTAACGCAATGGGGCAGGTGCAGTTCCAAAACCCCTCACCTCAGTCCTCTCCCCTTGTGTAGGGGAGAGGCGAGAAAAGCTGGCGTGACTTTCCTTTCTCAAAAGTGCGCGGATTGTGGAGTCGTTTTCTTTCTCGACAAAGATGGAAAAGTTTTTCGTTCCGACGTGCATGTGAACGGCAGGCAATCGACTAGGAAAATGCGAGCCTTTTAGCTTGATCTTTGCTGAAGAATTTTCTCGCCGCACTCGTCGAGTGCGTCGCAGCGGCAGGTCTCCACGCGCTTCAGCAATGTCTCCATTAGCTTAAGCCGCTTCATCCGTTCCTGAAGTTCCGCGATTTTACGTTGCGAGAGTTGGTGCCAGCGTTTCGGTGGAGGCGTCCCGGGCGGGAACCCGAAAAAAAGCTCGCGTATTTCCTCCAACGTGAACCCCGTCTCTCGGGCGCGCTGCACCACAGCGAGACGAAAAAGCGCACTGTTGTCGTAGCGGCGTTGGCCATTCTTGCGCATCGGCTGCGGAAGAATCCCGATCTGCTCGTAGTAGCGAATCGCGGAGGTGCGCAAACCAAACACGCGCGCGACGTCAGAAATCGCCAGGTCTTCTGCCACTCCAAAATCTAACAACGAGCCGTGCTGAACGCCATGAAAATTCCTCACAGTTTTCTTAGAACCTATCTCATAAATGTTGTAGCCGCCTCGCTGTGTCGAGGCGCGTCGGTGACGTTGCTGCCCGGGCACGGCGACACAGCACCGTGGCTACAACAGCGCACATTTATGAGATGGCTCCTAAAAAATTTCCTTTGACTTAAAGTCGACTTCAACTCGTAGCGTCGAAAACTATGAGAAAAATATTCCAATTCATAACTGCGATCGCCATCGTTGCGCCGGTCGCCATCTGGGCAACATCAGAATCTTCGTCGTCGCAAACCGAGCACGTGTCGCCTTTCGCCTGCAACGCACTGGCGTTGTCATCGGAGGTAAGAAAACGCCACTTCGAGGAGCTCGGACCGGCGTTACTAAAACTCAAAAAGAGCACGCGCGAACTGCCAGACGGCTACGAGTTCGAGTTACCGGCGGATAACAGAACGTATCAGATGTTAACGGAATGGGCTTTCCAGGAGCGGTTATGCTGCCCGTTCTTCGATATCGACCTGCGCTTCGACAGAGAAGACGGACCGCTTTGGTTACGTCTCACTGGCCGACCCGGGACCAAAGAATTCATCAAGATGGAGTTTGACCTCGCCCAGTCTCGTTAGAACTCATTCCATAAACGGCTCTGTCATGTTGAGCCCTTCGGCTTCGCTCAGGACAGGCTTCGCGAAACATCTCTGTTTATCTCCGTTAGTGGATCGATCCAGATTTGATCCGAGATTCTTCTCCCGCGGCTGCGGGATCAGAATGAAACTATGAGATGGCTTTGGAAGCACTATGCCACAGGTCTCAACTCAAGAGTTCGAACGACTCCCGCTGCGAGTTCATACGTTTCTGGCTGGCGTGCCGCTTCACGACGTATGGTCCGTCGATCTGCCGCGTTGGCGTGCGGGAGTGACGCTCGATGATTTCTTACGGACGGGAAGAAACGGTAAGCTTGATACGTGTGGTTGTTCGAAATCGTCGTCGCTATTCACGCCCTCGCGCCTCCATGCTTCCTTCCATCGCCCAGCTGACGCGCGCTGCGGAAGGCGTTTTCATTGTTGAAGACGTCAAGAACATCGGGCCGAATTACGACCCGACACTGCTCGCCTGGGAGGAAAACTTCCGTCGCGCCTGGCCCCGCTTTGCAG
>QHMR01000041.1:12248-24500 GCA_003217875.1 Verrucomicrobiota bacterium | reverse complement strand
GACGCCTGCCTTTTCCAGGCCAATCAGGAGCGCGCGCTCCTGGTTTTTTTGCGGACGCGTTTCAATCATCCCGTTGCGCGAACCCCCGAAACCTTTCGGCGCTCCGAAAGCATTCGGAGCAGAATCTTTGCTTCGTTGTGAGTGAGAAGCGACAAGTTCAGCGGTAAAAAATTAGTTTGCCGCCGTAACCAGGTCAACTGTCTTTTGGCGTAACGGCGCGTCGCTTGCTGAATCTCCGCGATACATTGGGAGAGTGACATCTGTCCATTGAGCAGTTCGCGAATCTGACGCAAACCGATCACCTGCGAAGCGGTCGAACCCATCGCTCCGGCGGCGCGCACTTCTTCGATGACACCCTGCTCGAACATTGCTTCCACGCGCTGATTGATTCGAGCATAAAGCTCTTCCCGGTCGCGAAAGACGAAGACACCTGTAGCCGGGATCGTTGATCCCGGCCTGCCGGAGTCACCGACTCCGGCTACAACTTCGGAGGCCCGTTTGCCGGTAAGCAAACAAATCTCCAGAGCGCGCACTAGGCGGCGGCGATTTTTTGTGTCGATGTTTCGCGCCGCTTCGGGGTCGAGCTCGGTGAGTTGGGAGCGCAACTCATCCAAACTCATGGCATTCAATTGTTCACGCAGCTTTAGATCAGCCTCAGGCAGAGCCGCCAATCCGTGCGTTAGCGCTTTGATGTAAAGCCCGCTTCCACCCACAACAAGCGCGAGTCTGCTGCGGGAATTAATTTCATTAACAGCGCGCGATGCGGCGCGGCGATATTTCTCTGCATTCATTTCTTGGTGAAGAGGCATTGTGCCAATTAGATGATGCGGAGCTTTTCCAAGGGTCGAAGCGTCCGGTTTTGCCGTAAGCAGATCGAGCCCGCGATAGATTTGAAACGCGTCCGCGCTGACAATTTCTGCGTCGATGTCACGGGCGACATCGGCCGCCAGTTCGGATTTGCCGGTTGCAGTTGGGCCTCCGATAAAGAGCGCGCCCTTCATCCAATCACACCGGGCCGGTTCCTATTTCTCGCGGGCCGCCTTAACGATTTGGGCGAAGCTGCGCGGGTCAAGGCTGGCCCCGCCGACGAGGGCACCGTCGATGTCCGGCTGGCTCATGAGTTCGCGCGCGTTCTCTGGTTTGACGCTGCCGCCGTACTGAATACGCACACGCTCGGCGGTCGCGTCGTCAGCCATTTCGCGCAAAGTGTGACGTACAAAAGCGTGCGCTTCCTGCGCTTGCTCTGGCGTAGCGTTGCGCCCGGTGCCAATCGCCCAGACCGGCTCGTACGCGATCACTGTTTCCTGCAATTCCTTTGGGCTCAGACCAGCGAGACTGCCGCGCAATTGGATTGCCAATATTTTTTCAACGTTTCCTTTGTCGCGCTGCTCGAGAGTTTCGCCGATGCAAACAATCGGACGCAGTGTTGCGTCGTGCGCTGCGCGGACTTTCCGATTGACGATTTCATCGGTCTCGCCAAACAAGGTGCGGCGTTCGCTGTGCCCAAGCACGACGTAATGCACAAACAGGTCGCGCAAAAGTGCAGCGCTGATCTCGCCTGTAAACGGCCCATTCTTTTCCCAATACATGTTTTGCGCACCGACCTTGATGTTCTGTGCATTCCCAAGCGCTTCGGTCACTTTTGCAATTGCCGTAAACGGCGGAACGATTACCACTTCAACATCGGTGATTTCGCCTACGTCCCGAAGCAACAACGCCTCCACAAATCGCGCCGCTTCAGCCTGCGTCATGTTCATCTTCCAATTGGCGGCGACGATTTTTTTGCGCATAAGGTTCCTGACAGAATGAACAAAATGAGGGATTTCAGTAGAAATCAATTCTGCCCATTTTTGTTAATTCCGCCTAAGCTTTGTCGCTCAACGCGGCCACGCCGGGAAGCTCTTTGCCTTCCAGTAATTCGAGGGATGCCCCGCCGCCAGTGGAGATAAATGTCATTTTATCGGCAAGCCCGGCCTGTTTGACCGCCGTCACCGAGTCGCCGCCACCGATGATCGTCGTCGCTCCCGATTGCGCCATTGCTTCCGCGATTGCAATCGTGCCCTCGCCGAATTCCGGAATCTCGAAGACACCCATCGGTCCGTTCCACAAAATTGTTTCCGCCTTCGCGATTTCCTCCTGGTAAAGCGCAATCGTTGCCGCGCCGATATCGACTGCCTGCCATCCATCGCTGATCCCGTGTTGTGGTGAGAGACGGCTCGTGTTTCGCATGTTCGCGCCGGGCTGAACTTCATCGGTCTCGACAACATCAACCGGAAGCAAAAATTTTACTCCGCGCTGCTTTGCCAGATCGAGAAGTTCACGCGCAAGGTCGACCTTATCGGATTCGACACGGCTTGCGCCGACGGGAATTCCCTGCGCTTTTAAGAAGGTATTCGCCATTGCGCCGCCGATCAGGATTGTATCAGCCTTTTCCATCAGCGCTTTTAGAACGCCAATCTTATCGGACACCTTGGCGCCGCCTAAAATAACGACGAACGGCCTGGCTGGCTTCTCGAGGCCTTCCTTCAAGTGCTTCAGTTCTTTCTCCATCAGGAAACCCATCGCCGATTTTTCCACGAATCTTGTGACGCCCACGGTAGATGCATGCGCCCGGTGCGCGACGCCAAATGCATCGTTCACATAAAGATCGCCAAGTTCGGCGAGCGCCTTTGCAAAATTCCGATCGTTTGCTTCCTCGCCTGGCTGAAATCGGACATTCTCGAGCAGCGCAACGTCGCCGCTCTCCATGTGGTCAATGATTTCCTTCGGCACATCGCCGATCGTATCCCGACTGAAAATGACGGGGTGATGAATCAGCGAATACAAATACTCGCCGATCGGCCGAAGCGAATACTTCTCTACCGGTTTTCCTTTGGGCCGCCCAAAATGTGACATCAAAATGACTTTGGCGCCGTGTTCGCGCAGATAGTTGATCGTCGGCAAAGTCTCCCGGATTCGCGTGTCGTCAGTGACGCGAAATTTGCCGCCACGTGTCTCGGTCGGTACGTTGAAGTCAGCTCGCACCAACACGCGTTTTCCGCGCACATCCAGATCGCGAAGGATGAGCTTTGCCATTTTTTACTCGTGCTCCTGCTCGTGCTCGTAATCGTGCTCGATTAAATATTCCGATTCTTCTTCCCTCAAGACATCCGCCCGGTGAGAAAATTTGCGAAGCAGTCCGACAAGCATCTGCACGATTCTGGCTAGTCGTTCCTTTGCCAGAATGACTTGATCTTGATTGGCAAGTTTTCGCACGAGTAGAACGTCCAGGCACGCAGCGCATTCAAGAGCAGAGCCGCGTGCCATCTCAAAAAAACGAGATCGATCCTTGTCAGAGAATTTCCCGTTTCCCTCGGCGATATTCAGCGGAAGGCTTGTCGATGCTCTATCGAGCTGATCCTTCGCAGCTGCTTTGGCGGAAATTGCACTGAGAAACTCGCCGACCCAACCGCAAAAACCGATCGCCTCTTGATAAACATCGAGTTTTTCGCGGTCGAAATATATCTTCATCGCTCAACTAAGATCGAGCACGAGCAGGAGCACGAGCACGATTACGAAATCTATTCGGTAAGCATTTCCATCAATTCCACGCAGCGATTGCTGTAACCCCATTCGTTATCGTACCAGCCGACCACTTTCGCGAAACGGTTGCCGAGCATGAGCGTCAGCTTGCTGTCGAAAATGCAGGAGTGCGGATTTCCAACGATGTCCTCGGAAACGAGCGGTTCATCGCTGTACTCGACCACGCCCTTGTAGGTTTTGTCTGATGCCGCTTCCTTGAATGCGGCGTTGATCGCATCTACGGTCGCAGCCTTGTCGAGCATTACGGTGAAATCCGTGACAGACCCGTCCGGAGTCGGCACCCGAAACGCGCCACCGTTCAGTTTCCCTTTCAATTCTGGAATCACCTCGCCGATCGCCTTGGCCGCGCCGGTTGTGGAAGGAATGATATTGATTGCCGCGGCGCGCGCCCGCCTCAAGTCCTTGTGCGGAAAATCGAGAATGCGCTGGTCGTTTGTGTAGCTGTGAATCGTACTCATGAACCCGTACGCAATGCCAAATTTGTCATTCAAGATTTTTGCCATGGGCGCGAGACAATTCGTTGTGCAGCTCGCGTTCGATACAATTTTGTGCTTCTCGGCGTCGAAAACGTTGTCGTTCACGCCGATGCAAATCGTTACGTCCGGATCCTTCGCTGGCGCGCTGATCAACACGCGGTTTGCTCCTGCCTTGCTTAAATGCAGTTCGGCTTTCTCGCGGCTGGTAAACAAGCCCGTGGATTCAAGCACGACATCCACGTCCAATTTTTTCCACGGCAGGTTCGCCGGATCTCGTTCCTTCAACACTTTAATTTTATGACCGCGCACGATGATATTTTCGTCATCGTAGCCGATCTCGCCGTCGAATTTGCCGTGGACAGAATCCCATTTAAGCAGATGAGCCAGAGTGTGCGTGTCAGTGAGATCGTTGATCGCGACAACGCGCTCGACTTGTTTTTGCGACATGGCGCGAAGCACGTTGCGCCCGATGCGCCCGAAACCGTTGATAGCGTAATTTGGCATAGGAAAGTCGAATAGTTGAAGAAGTTTAAACCGTTACGCGGAAAACGCTCAACGTCCAACGCCCAACGCTTCGGAAGCCACGTTATTTAATGTGCGGTTGTCATGTTGAGCGAAGCGAAACATCTCTGTCTATTTTCTGTAGGGGTTCAGATGTCATCAGAGATTCTTCGCTTCGCTCAGAATGACAGTGTGACAGCGCTTGAGCGTTTCATTGTGGCACGTTGCATCGCGTTCCTTGGCGTCGTGTTGTGCGCCGTGCCCGTCCAAACCCTTCGTGCCGACCCATCCAAAACGATTCTTGTTTTCGGAGATAGTTTATCAGACGGATTCATGCTCAAACGCAGCGAAGCCTATCCTGCGTTGCTTGGGAAGAAGTTGCGCGCCACCGGCTTGAACTTTCAGGTGATCAACGCCAGCGCGGCCGGCGGCACCACCGAAGGCGGCTTGGAGCGGCTCCCGCCGCATTTGAAGCACAGAATCGATGTCTTCATTCTCGAACTCGGGATCAACGATGCCTTCCGCGGCCTGTCGATCGATCAGATTCAATCCAATCTTCAGCAGATCATTGATAAGGTGAAAACGCGAAATCCGACTGTGCGCGTTGTAATCGCAGGGATGCAGTTGCCCAATTACGCGGGGGACGATTACGTGTTGGCGTTTGGCGAAATGTTCAGTGACCTGGCCGCCAGAAACAATGCCGCGCTTGTGCCGTACCTCCTGCAAGGCGTGGCAGGCGATCCTTCATTGAATCTGCCAGATGGCATTCATCCAAACGCGGCCGGCCAAAGAATTCTTGCCGAAAACGTCTGGCGCGTGCTGGAACCAATCGCGCGTGAGGTGACAGAAGGTAGGGGCGGTTCACCTGAACCGCCCGCAGGCAATTGAGGTCAATTGTCCGTACCCGTTACGCAAGAGACAACCGCGGCGTGGCTATCGCGCGTTAGATAAAGAAGAACGATGGACCCTGCACGACCAAGTGACCCGGATCCAGCCGACCCGTTTTTCCCGGAACGTGCCGATCACGCCATCCTAGAGACGATCGAAATCGCCACCGAAGGCGAGAATCATCATCAGGCTGTGCAAAAGCTGCGCGGACCGCTTATGAAGATCAAGGGTGTGAAGGACGTAAAGGTGGATCTCAAGCACGAGCGCGTGATCGTCACATTTGATGCGCGAAGGACGCATCCGCCTGATCTTCACGACGCAATTCTAAAGAGCGGACATTCAGCACACTGCTGGTTGTTGCTGGGTGAGGCAGTGAAACGTGCCCAATCCCCAGACTAACTCGCGGCAATCAATCCCGATCACGCGACGATGTGGAAAACATTCGCGTAGCACCGACAACGCAAGCTCGTCGGCAGAATCGGCGAACGTTGGCACAAGCACGCAGGAATTTGCGATGTAAAAGTTGGCGTAACTCGCGGGCAAACGCAGCTCTTCCCGCATAATTTTTTTCGGCATCGGCAAAGTTAGCATCTCGATGCTGTCTTTCCCGATTTTCATCTGGCGCAGGCACGCGAGATTTTTCTGGAGCAGCTGGTAATTTTCATCGTCGCGATCTTCTTCGACGACAGCTACGACAGTTCGTTCGGAGACAAACCGCGCGAGATCGTCGATATGGCCGTCTGTGTCATCGCCGGCAATCCCGTCGCCGAGCCAGAGGATATCTCGGACGCCCAAATAATCCCGTAAACGCGCTTCGATTTCGTCGCGCGAAAAATTTGGATTGCGATTTTTATTTAACAAACACGATTCCGTCGTTAACAGCGCGCCCGCGCCGTTAACTTCGATGGAGCCGCCCTCCAAAATCATGTGCGGATAGAAAACTGGAACTTTGAGGACTTCGGCAACGCGGGTCGGCACAACTTCATCGAGGTTGAACGGTGGATACTTGTTTCCCCAGGCGTTGTAGTCCCAGTCCACCAGCGCGAGTTTCGGGTCGCGATCGCGTGTGAGAAAGATGGGCCCGTGATCGCGGCACCATGGCTCATTTGTTGGAATGCCATAAAAAGTGACGCGTTCCATAGGCAATCCACCCAAAACCGACCGGGCTTCGGCTTCATGCGCACCGTTGCAGACATTGATGCAGATGTGTTCCGATTCGATCAGCGCCTCGACCATTGCTCGTAACGCAGGTAAAACGCGATCGAATGACTCGGGAAAGCTGATACCCTCGCGCCGCGGCCACGACAGCCATGTCGCGGCGTGCGGTTCCCATTCCGCAGGCATGCGATAACCGAGCGCCGCTGGAGTTTGCGATAGCATACACGAACGTCCAACACTCAACGCCCAGCGCCCAATTTCCAGATCGTAATCGTCGCTAAGACGCTCGTGCAGCTGGCGGCTTGTAGATCGCGCCGACGATCGCGCCCACGATGATCATCTCGATGATCCCGCTCACACTCCCGTAGAGGATCAACTTTCCGGGAATCGGCTGCACCGCATAAAATCCCATCCGCATCCCAATCGCTGCGATTTCCACCAGGACACCAAGCTGAATTCCCGCAATCACTCCGCCGCCGGCGAAACCGCTTGCATAGATCATGATGAACGCAAAAACGATCAGCGCCTGGCCAATAATGATCCAGTGAAACAAACTCTTCATTTCACTTTGCGACCGCCAGAGATTTGGCGTTTGCGCATAAATATCTTTGAGTAGAACCCCGTTGAGCAGCCAGCCCCATAAGAATATGAAAATATAGGCGGCGATGAATGCGAGGATGAGTCGCTTCATGGAACTAGCACGCAACAAGTCCGATGCGGAAATTAATCAAACTCCTTGGCGAGGCCCTTCTTTTACGAACGTCACATGCGCGGGGGCCGCTTTGTAGAGGGCGCCGATGATTGCGCCGGCAATGGTGAATTGAATTAAGTCGCCGACGATCCAGCCCCATAGAATTTTCGTTGTCAGCGGCTGCACTGCGAACGTGATCATGTTGGCGCCGGCATATATCAGCGCTACCAGAAGTCCCAGCATCGCACACGGGCCTGCGCCGCCTGCCGGGACAAAACGCGCGCAAAGCAACGTGAGAAACAACGCCATCACAATGTGTCCGAAAACGAGGGTCGAGAAGTGATTGCCAAAATCAGCTTCGGTTCGCCACAGCGTTGGCACTTCCTGATGCGCGGCGTGCATGAGCTTTCCGTACCAAAGAAAGCCAAACAAAAAGATGAAACCGAAAGCTGCGATAAATGCGATGAAGAATTTTTTCCAATTCATAAAGTGTCTCTGTTGAGATTTTTGTTGAATCCCGATGCGCCCGGAACCTTCATCGCAAAATGGGTAGCCGATGTCGATCCTAAATTCTTGAGCGTCAATCGCTCGCGAAAAAAATGACGAAACGCGAATGACGAATGACGAAAGAAGCCCGAATTTTCAAATGACGAAAATTGAAGCTCACTTGGTGATGTTGTGATTGTAAGCAGTAACTCCAGCAGCCTTGAGTTTTCTCGCTTCTGCTGGCCCGATCTCGCCCAGTGTAACGCATACTTCCATGCCCAGACTGCTTACTTGCCGCACAATCTCCAGCACACGCTCAAATTTTCCCGAACCGTCGTGCACACCGCGCCAGGCCGCGCCCATGCAAAACCGCGTCGCGCCTTGTGAACGCGCGCGCCTGGCCACGGCCATAACGACTTCGTGCGATAGCAAATCCTCACGCTCGACGCCGGTAGAATAATGAGCGGACTGCGCGCAGTAAGCGCAGTCCTCGCCGCATCCGCCCGTCTTGATGCTCAGCAAGGTGCACCGCTGCACCTCCTCGCCACGCCAATGCCGGAGATGAACAGCACGGCTCTGCGAAATCAAATCGAATAGCGGCTGATGATATAGCGCGCTGAGTTCGGCAAATTTCATCGCAACGCGCGATGTTCAATCGCCAATCGAAAATCGGCAATCCAAAATTAATTAACCCACTTGCCGCCTTCGGAAACAAGGATTGGCAGTTCTTCCATCATGAACTGGGTTTTGCCGATGGCGCCAATCATGCGGGTGCCTGTGGCCGCGTACCATTTTTTCGACATTTCTTCGCCGGTGTGGCAGCCCCAGCTTTTGATGTACGCGTGGCGCGCGAAAATTCGCCGATTGATTTTGGTAAGCTCGCTGTCGTGCAGCCACGATTTACAAGCGCTGTCGATGTTGTTGCTGTAATCGAACATGAAACATGCGCGGTTCGAGTGCCCGAAAAATTCAAAGCCACTGACCTTTACCTGATCGCGCGGCTGACCCTTGTTTAGATAATCCATAACTTCCTGGCCTGGGCCGAACCAAATAAGATTTAGATTCAGTTTGTCGCGAACCGTACCGATGAGGCTAATCAGATCCTGGTGTTCCTGTTTGGCGCGGTCCTCGTAACCCTGCCTGTAAACGAGCCAGGTAATCTTCGCGTCCGGCCCGAGCTCGGTGCGTAATTGTTCGGTGCGCAGGCGCGCAGCGCGCACAAAGTTCGCCCACCAGTGATCGTGCGGTACAGCCTTGTACTTTTCCCACTGATACATCGATGGACCCCCAACCAGAATGATGTATTCACCCGAGGTCGGCGGCGCCGCGCCTTGCGAGGCAAGCGCGAAAATCGAGAACAAAACGACAAGCCAGAGGCGTTTCATATCAGCGGCGAAAGGACTATTTATGCGGCGCGCGAAATTGCGCAAGTGGCACTGTAGCCGCAGGCGGTGACTGCAACCATCCGGCATCAGTGATACCGGCTACAACAGACTTGCTTCCACCTCTCCGCTCGCCAGGTCCTCCCAAGTCTGCCGTTGTCGAATCAGCGCGAACTTGTCGCCGCGAACAAGCACTTCGGATGGCAACCGCCGCGAATTATAATTCGAAGCCATCACAAATCCGTAGGCACCAGCGCTCATGATTGCGAGCAGATCGCCCTCGTGCAGCTCTGGCATCTCCCGATCCAGCGCAAAGAAATCACCCGACTCGCATACCGGCCCGACGATATCGATCTTGCTCTCCCTCTCACTCCTCGTCTCCTTCACCGGCACGATCTCATGATAGCTGTGATACAGCGCCGGCCGAATGAGATCGTTCATTCCAGCATCTACAATGGCAAATTTCTTCGCGCCTGATTTCTTGATGCAAGAAACGCGCGCCAGCAAGACGCCGGCATTGCCGACAAGAAAACGACCAGGCTCGACAAGGATTCGAAGGTTCAGCTCTCGCAACGGCGGTACAATCGCGTCAGCGTAATCGCGAATACTGAACGCCGACGTTTCGCCTCCATGATCATGCCACCATTTGCCTAATCCGCTCTCCAATGCGCGCCGGTAGATGATTCCCATGCCGCCGCCGATGCTAAAGAACTTGATCGGATATTTTGATTTCAACTCGCGCACGATTGGCGCCAGCTTCTTAATTGCATTCGCAAACGGTGCGGCCTCAGTGATCTGCGACCCGATATGCATTTGTACGCCAATAATGTCGATGTTGCGCTTTTCTGCCGCGCGCTCGTAAGCTGCGGGTAACTGGCCGAGCGCGACCCCGAACTTGTTCTCGCGCGAGCCGGTGGAGATGTACTCGTGCGTGTGCGGATCAACGTCAGGATTGGCGCGCAACGCGATCGGCGCACGTAAATTTTTCGCACCGGCGATGCGATCAATGTGTTCCAGCTCGGACTCGCTCTCGATATTGAAGCTGTAAACGCCTAGTTCGAGCGCGTATTCGATCTCCTCCGGCGATTTGCCTACCCCGGCGAAGGTGCATTTTGCGGGATCGCCGCCCGCTGCAAGCACGCGGAACAGCTCGCCGCCGGAAACGATATCGAACCCGGCGCCCGCGTCTGCGAGTAACTTCAGGATCGACCGATTCGAGTTCGCTTTAACGGCATAACAAATCAGGTGATCAAGCGTCGCGAGTGCTCCATTTAGGCGCGTCAAGTGATCGAGGATTGTTCCCGCGCTGTAAACGTACGTGGGCGTGCCAAATTTCTCCGCCACGCGGACAAGATCGACATCTTCGCAGTGAAGCTTGCCGTGCAGATAATAAAAAAAATGCATGTTGTAGCGGCGGTCGCCGCGACGACCGCCGACATCAAACTATCAGGCGCTTGGCACAAGCGCCTCTACAACTTCAACGCGCTACCCAAGCACCCTCAAACCAATATTGAGAAGCGCAATTAGCGCGACTCCTGCCGAAAAGCTCGTCAGCACAAGTTTCTTTCCGTGCTTCAACATTTCTCCAAGAAGGGCGTGCGCCGCCAGATAAATGAATCCACCGCCCACATGCGCCATGATCACACCGAGCCAAAAAGTGGAAACCTTCGTCAGGAAAAAATAGCCGATCACGCCGCCGAGCAGGGTGGTCGCTTCAACTGCGGCCACCCACCCGAGCGCCGCTGAGCGGTGCAATCCCGCTCCGATCAAAAGGCTGCCAAGCGCAAGGCCTTCGGGAACCTTGTGAATGCAGAGCGCCGAGAACAGCGTCCATCTTGTGACATCCATCGCAGGAGTTTCGATCTGGATGCCCAAAGCCAGACCGTCGGTCGTGCTATGAATCGCCAAAGCGACAATTAGTGCGGTTGCGATTTCGCCGAAATGCTGCGTGGCGTCGGCGTCGAAATGGCTCGCGGCGCAGGCAGGGCAAACATGGTGGACATGTTTACTGATAAAAAAGAACAGCGCGTATCCAGTAGCTACCGCCAGCAACACTGCCCACCAAGAAGAGGCCCCGAAACTTTCCGGCAAAATCGCAAAGATTGTTACCCCGAGAAGCGTTCCAGCCGCGAAACTGATCAGTGCGCAAAGCTGCTTATGCGCCAGTTGCAGCGATGTACTAATCCATCCCCCGGCAACGGCGAAAGTATAAGCTGCAATGACTTGCCAGAAAGCGGAGACCATTTAGGGGCGGGCGCGTCCCCCAGGCGCGGGATGATCTTCGCGGCAAAGGTGCGTCTCGATGGTCACGTGAACCAGTTCGTGATAACCGCGGAGCAATGCTCGATAGGCATCACAGCTCTTCGGTTCGTGCGCCACGATAGAAATCATGGCCGCATATTTTCCGATGCCGACCTGCCAGACGTGCAGATCGGTTACCAGCGAATCTCCGTCGCTCTCGACCACGCGGCGAATTTTGTCAGGCAAATCCGACGATGCAGGCGTGCGATCGAGCAAAATCCCGCTCGTATCGCGCAACAGTGTGTAAGCCCAGGAAAAAACAACACCGCTGCCGACGATGCCGACTACTGGATCAAGCCAGCTCCAACCAAAAAATTTGCCGCCAGTTAATGCTGTGATTGCCAGCACCGAAGTAAACGCATCGGCCAGCACATGCAGATAGGCCGCGCGCAAATTCAAATCTTCACGATGAGAGCTGCCACCGCCGCTTCCCTGATGGCGATCGGCGAGCAGCCCTGCACAGCCGAGATTTACCAGCAACCCTACGCAAGCGATGCCGATCGCCTCGTTAAAATGAATTTCAAGTGGAGCGAACAGCCTGTGCACGGATTCGCCCGCCATCAGGAGCGCTACGATCGAGAGCACAACGGCACTGGTGAACCCGCCAAGCACACCGACCTTTCCTGTGCCAAAGCTGAAGCGCGCGTTCCTAGCTTGCGTCCGCGCAAAATAGTAGGCCACGGCTGTAATTAAGAATGCAAGGACATGAGTGCTCATGTGCCAGCCGTCGGCCAGCAACGCCATCGAGTGCGACATCAACCCGACGACGATCTCGACGACCATCATC
>QHMR01000041.1:10719-12185 GCA_003217875.1 Verrucomicrobiota bacterium | reverse complement strand
CAGTGCCGTAAAAGTCGTGGCGTTGTGCAAATTGCGGAGCTCCGATGCCTTGCACCATTGGTAGATCTTGTCGGCAAAGCTCGTGAGATCGAAACGAATAGTGACCGAAGCTTCTTCCGTTGAAACCCAGCAGAATCATTTCGATGGTTTTCGCTCGCCGCCTTTGTCCATGGCGAGCAACTCGGAGACGGTCACGAATTTGAATCCTTTTGCGAGAAGGGCGTCAAAAACCTGTGGCATCGCCGCAATCGTCGGCGGGTGGATGTCATGTGACAAAATGATCGACCCCGGCCGCGCTCCCGTGATGATGCGTTGTGCGACGACGTTAGAGCCGGGTCGCTTCCAATCGAGCGGATCAACGTCCCACAAGATGACTTTGTAACCGAACTCGTGATTCACCAATATGCGCTGCCGCTTTGTCAACTCACCATACGGAGGACGCATCAACTTCGGTTTTATACCGGCGGTCTTCACGATAATGTCTTCGGTCCGCTGAAGCTGGCTTCGAACATCCGCGTCCGAAAGTTTCGCAAGATTAGGGTGCGACCACGAGTGATTGCCGATTTCATGTCCTTCCGCGACCTCCCGGCGGAGAACGTCCGGGTTCTGCTCGACGCATTCGCCAAGCACAAAGAAGGTGAGCTTGATGTGCCTCTTCGCTGCCATCTCCAGCAGCTTCGGCGTGTTGGTCGCGTGCGGGCCGTCATCAAAGGTCATCGCGATATATGGTCCATCGACGTTAACTTCCGAAAACGTAATTTTCTCAGTGCTGGGAGGATTCGGCGTAGGCGAAGTCGCTGCTAATGCCGAATCTTGCTCAGCCGTGGCGGCGTAGGCCGACAAGATGAGAATCAGAGCATATACAAAAAGTCGAATCATAAGCGTGACAATGATCGACCAACCTCAAAACTCGTAGGCGACGGTCCCGTAGAAACCGCGACGTTGGCCAAACTGAGGCGCGCCCACGCCGATGCCGCTGCCGTCGCGCAGTTCGTAGATTGTATCGAGAATGTTGACGACATCGAAACGGATTTTGACAGCAGTCTTCTCCGTAATCTGGATCCGGCGCTGCAAATTAACGTTGAACGTTTCGTAGGGATGATTTTTCTGCGTGTTGGCAAAACCTCGCCGCAAACCGTTACCGTAAAGACCGTCGATCCCCGCCTTCCAATCGTTCCACGTGTAGGAGATCCCGGCAGAACCGGTGAAGCGCTGATCGTGATCGAGAAAGACCCAGTTCTTTTTGATGTAGGCGAACTCATCCGGATCGAAAAGAAATTGTGCGGAGCTGATGTTCGTGCCGCGGGCCCATTCATAGGCCGCATTCAGATACGCGACGAAGCCACCGCTGTTATAGTTTGCGGTGAATTCGCCTCCGTAAATCTCTCCGCGCTTGTAATTGAACGACGAAAGAATAAGCGCCTCACCGAACTGACCCTCGTCCAGCACTGAGTGCGAACTCTTGT
>QHMR01000041.1:0-10463 GCA_003217875.1 Verrucomicrobiota bacterium | reverse complement strand
ATCCTGCAAATACAATCCGTAGAGATAACCGTACCTGCCGGAGTTATCGACAATGCGCAGCGGGACGTCACTGGTCTGGTTGCCATTGGCGTCGACCGGGAAAACCAGTGTCGCCGTTCCGACAGTGGCATGCTGCTCAGTAAAAAAGAATCCGCCGCGAAGGGTGTGCTGATCGGTGAGCTTGTAGCTCGCATCTAACGCGAGGCCATTCGAGAAAATGTCGCGATCAACGCGCGAGGCAACGCCGTTAAAAATAAGATCGCCGGTATTATCGGGCCGAAACAGGACCGAACTATAAAGGGTGAAAACCGACGCCTGCATATTGAAATCGTCGATCTTTTTTTGATAGGCGAGAATGGCATATGCATCTTGCTCGACCTGGGTCTCATCGAGCTTGGCCGAGTTGAATGTCGATCTTCCCATGTCGATGAACATCGGGGTCTGGCCCGGGTTATTCGGAATCTCGAAATCACCGTGGTAGCCGCTGGTCAGCAACACGAATCGGCTGGTGTCGTCGAGAATGTACGAAGAGTACCCAAACATTCTGTATTGATCGGTGTCGTCGTGGATCGGGTTGGCCGTGCGCGTCGGATTCTCGATTCCGATGCCATCGTGCAGGTAACTCCCGGTGACGTAATAATTCATCTTCCCCGCCACACCGCCGTACTCAAAACTCGGCATAATTGTGTCGAAGCTTCCGCCATAGACCGATGCGTCGCCCTGTTGGAAAACGGCGCCGTTCTTCGTGTGGATGTCGATGACGCCCGTATTGCGAAATCCAAACTGTGCCGGCAGCGCGCCGGTAATGAGCGAAATGTTGTCCGCGAAACGGGTCTCCAGTACCTGGCCAAAACCCGGAATACTTTCCGGGAGAAGTACGTCGTCGATGCGGTATTGTAGATTTGCATGTTCGCCGCGGACATGAAGCTGACCGAACGAATCCTGCGCGACACCAGGGAAGCGTAGCAGCGTTTGGTTAAACGGCGCGTCTTCGCCTTGCGCTTGCGAGTCGAGACGGTCGGGTCCGACGGTGTAACGCGTTGCACCGAGACTAGGCACAATTGATTCTCGCGTGATATCCATCTCCTGACTTTGGACGACGACGCGCTCAGTTTCTGCTGTGGAGGCAGGCGAAGGGCTTGGACTTGCCGATGCCGGAGCGGCGTCTTGACCCAAGGTAATGTTGCGGATAAGCGACACTGTGACTGATGCGATCAGAAATTTTTTCATTGAGATGTTCTTCAAATAAGTTTTTCAAAGTTGTGATTGGTTGCGGCGTTCACGATTTGAGTGAAGCCAGGTGAAAAGCGGCGGCTCTTGCACAAAGCCGTGCCGAGACTCAGGCGAAGTAATTGACTTCTAACGCTCCGCGAGAACGCGGCTCAACTGCGTGCCTAACCGCGCGCGGGCGGCGCGTGCTCGAAGATGTGCGCGCCAAGAAACGGCGATTGAACCCAGCACGGGGTCAACGCCGGAATTTTGGAAATTTGATGTGGCGGGACCGGCGCGCCGACCAATGGCGGATGAGCAGCATGATCGTAACTGCCCGATGCGATCATCGTCGCCGCGCAATTGTGCTCGACACGATTCGCATCCTTGTGCACGCGCTGGTGCAATTGCGGTGAAGCACCCAGCGCGAGCGCCCAGAGAAATCCTACAGAAACGAACACCGCCACAAACGCGCGCCCGTAATTATTTGAACGCGCGAATGTGCTCATTGCGATGCGAGCTTGTGACCGCGCCGCGTATTACGCAAGAAATTTCTCTTGTCGCTATCTGTCCTCCGCACTGGCAGCTTTGTGACGACGGGCGGCCGCTACTAGTCCCCAGCTTTGCCCCTCGGTGCGACTCTCGCTTGGAACGCAACATGATGATCAGCTCGCGCGCTTTTCGATGCTGCTTGCGCACGGACGCGCTCCGCCCATTTAGTGTTTTCGAAGTATCGATCTTCATCGGAGAGGACAAGGTTCCAACGAAGCTGTCCAAAATGACGCCAACAATCGAGGATCATCCCGCGATCAAACGGCTGGCCTTTCGCCGTGACCACCACACAATTGTTCTCTCGCCAGGTGCCGGCGTACGATTCACCCCAGTGAAGTTCAAAAGTCTTGAGTTTCAGCGCATCGAGCGTGGCGAGCAGGTCCTCCGTCCACTGATAACAGTACCCGCGTTTCCGAAGGCCGTGATAGACGAGAAAATTATTAAAGATCGGCGTGCCAAACATGCGGTACTGCTGTCTGAGCCGATTAACAGTGGCGTAGGCGCAGGTCGCCAGGAGGGTCGCCTCCTGTCGATCCACTCTGGGTGAAAGGGCCGCGAGTTGGTTGGCCAACGCTTGCGCCTTGGCTAAATCATTCTTAGGCACTTGGAATGAAGAGGATGGTTGTTGTTCGGCCGATGCCCACGGCAGACCGATAGCAAGCATCGCGAGCGCGATAGCAAATCGTATGATCGGCCGCATTTCCGACGCAGCCGCGCATGTCAATAAGCTCATTGAGCCTGCAATCTGGCTATAAAATCTCGTGCCACAAGCGACATACTCGTTTCGTCTAATCACGACCGTATGTTTGTATTGCTGGGACGGTTTGAAATCGCGCGACGCGAACTGAGACATTTGCCTGGCCTCGATTTCCGCGTAATTCTGAGAACTTTCGTATGCCCGATCGAGCCTATCTTCATTCGATTGATCCTGAGCTTGTCCCTGGTGCGCGCAACGCGATCGATGTTTGTCTTCGATTGAAACCGCAGGAGAGGATCACGATTGTCACGGACACTGTCACGCGCGAGATAGCCGCGGCCCTGCAAAGAGAAGTAGAGCGCATTGGTTCGGATTACAGCTTGTTCGTACTCGAGCACCACGCCCGGCGGCCGCTCAAGTTCATGCCGGAAACAATCCTCGAAGATCTGGCGTGCTCGCAGGTTTCCATTCTCGCAGTGCAAGGCCAGCCGGGCGAACTCGGCGCGCGCACGGAAGTAACGGCGGTCGTGAACCATCATCGGATCCGGCACGCCCACATGGTGAACATCAATCGCCAGATCATGTTCGAAGGGATGCGCGCTGATTTTTGCGCAGTCGATGAACTTAGCCAGCGTTTGGTCGACCGCGCGCGTCAGGTGGACCGCATCACCTGCAAGACACCAATGGGTACCGAATTTGAGGCGGAACTTTCGCCAAACCTCAAATGGCTCAAGACCAGCGGGATCATTACGCCTGACAAATGGGGCAACCTGCCCGGCGGCGAAATTTTTACTACCCCCATGAACACCAATGGCGTGTTCGTGGTAGATGGCGTCGTGGGGGATTACTTATGTGAGCGCTTCGGTGATTTGGAATCAAACCCACTCACCATTGAGGTGGAAAACAATCGGATCCGAGCGCTGCGCTCCGAGAACAAGGATTTGCGCGACGAATTTCGCGCTTACACCAGCACCGACGAAAACAGTAATCGTGTAGGCGAATTTGCCATCGGCACAAACATCGCCTGCACTCATGTCATCGGCCACATTTTGCAGGACGAAAAAGTTCCCGGCGTTCACATCGCTTTTGGTCATCCTTACGCCGAACACACCGGGGCGAACTGGGCTTCCAAAACACACATCGACTGTGTGGGCCGCGATTTCGATGTCTGGTTCAATGGCGAGCAGGTGATGCGGGCGGGAAGATTTTTGATATAGTGCGGTCATGATTGCTGACGTTCGCAGACGCCTTGAGCGCGTGCCATTCGTGCCATTTATCATCCGAACGTCGGACAGGCATGAGTACTCAGTGGCCACAGTCGATCATGCCAAGATTTCTCCACGTGGCCATCGCGTGGTTGTGTTCACCGACGAGGATGCAACTGCAATCCTTGGCCCCCTCCATATCAACAGCATCATCGACTCGCAGCCGGACGGCGAGTAATCCGTAGCGGATCGTTACCGTGGATCCGCAACTTCGCGCCGCTTTCAACGCTGAATTTACCCCGGGAAAATACGCGGCGCTGGTGCGCTGCGTGAACGAAACGGAGAAGTGGCCGGCGGATTTCCGGATCTCAGAGACACCGATCTTCCTGACGCGCGAATTCACCGACGAAGTCACGCGCGCAGCGAACGAGATTATCGCTCTCACGCGCACGCCCGAATTTGCGAAGCACGCGACATCATCAGTTCCGAAAGGACTGGCGGTGCCGAATGAATCGGAGCATCCGAATTTTCACGTGGTCGATTTCGCAATTTGCGCCGAAGGGGACCGACTCGTCCCGCGTTTGATTGAGCTACAGGCATTTCCAAGCCTGTTTGGTTTTCAGCTCCTGCTTTTGCATTGCGTGCGCAAGGCGTATCCGGTGATCCCACGAAATTGGACGTCAGCATTCGGTGGAATCAAAGACGAAGCATATCTCAATTTATTACGGCGCACGATCATCGCCGATTCGGCTCCGGAGAATGTAATCCTTCTGGAGATCGAGCCGGAAAAACAAAAAACGCGTGTCGATTTCGCGGCGACGGAAACACTGCTTGGTATTCGCCCGGTTTGCGTGACCAAAATCAAGAGACGTGGCCGCCAATTGTTCTATGACCGCGATTGGCGCGAAGTGCGGATCGAGCGAATCTATAATCGCGTAATCTTTGACGAACTGATTCGCCGGCCCGATCTGGATTTGCCGTTTCGGTTTCAGGATGATCTGGATGTCACATGGGTCGGTCATCCCAATTGGTATTTCCGCATCAGCAAGCATTCATTGCCGTTTCTAAAGACTGAGCACACTTCACCAACATTCTTTGCCAACGAATTTCCCGATCACGAAAAAATCGACCATTATGTTTTAAAACCGCTTTATTCATTCGCCGGGCACGGTGTGGATATGGAGCCAACGCGCGAGAAAGTCGCCGCCTTGGAGAACCCGCACGAATGGATTTTGCAGAAGAAAATCGAGTATGCGCCGTTTGTGCCGACAGTCGATGGTCAGAAATCCAAAGCCGAGATACGGATGATGTTTGTATGGCCGGAGCACGACCGCGATCCAACCTTGGTCAATAATCTTGTGAGAATGAGTCAGGGCAAAATGATGGGCGTCGATTTCAACATCGACAAAACCTGGGTGGGCGCCAGCATCGCCCTGCACGAATCCAAACGGAGTTAAAAGCGTTGAAGAGTTAGAACTGTTGCAAGGCTTAAAAACGATCGGCACCTTTGCCCATTGTAACGTTGTAACCTTCTTTTTACCTTTTAGCTCGGTTCGGTTGAAACCGTCGCTTCGCCCGCGCCCTGCTCGAGCGCTTGCTCTACCGCCCGCCAAGGGAGCATCGCGCATTTTACTCGCTGCGGAAATTTTCGGACGCCCTGCATCACGCGAAGATCGCCCAATGCTTTTGACGCATCGTTCGTTTCGTCCGTCACCAGATCATGAAATGCGCGCAGCATTCCCATCACTTCCTCGCGACTCTTCTTTTTCAATTTCATCGTCATCAATGATGCGGATGCCTGACTGATCGCGCACCCGTGTCCCGTGAACTTGATGTCCTCCAAGCCTCCGTCCGGATCGAATTTTACAGCGAGATGAATTTCATCGCCACACGCCGGGTTATCGCCGTGCACCAGCACCGCCGCGTCAGGCAGCTCGCCAAAATTCCGGGGCCGCCGCGAATGATCTAGGATCACTTCCTGATAAAGCTCTTCGATTTCCATGAAAGTACCTGTTTAGCGTTTTGGATCCCCATCGCACACGCTATCTGTCATGTTGAGCGGAGCGAAACATCTCTGGCTGGCCTTTGGCGCGCTGGCCGACCGGATGATCAGAGATTCTTCGCAATGCTCAGGATGACAGCAAGGCACCGACATCATTTAAAGAAACGCGCCGCCGCGTGAAGAATTTCAATCATTCGATCGATCTCCTCCATCATGTTGTAAAAATAAAAGCTCGCGCGAGTTGTCCCCGAAACGCCAAACCGGCGCATCAGCGGCTGGTTGCAATGATGTCCGCCCCGCATGGCCAACCCGTACTGGTCCGCGAACGTCGTCAGATCGTGCGGATGCGCAGCCTCCATAACAAAGCCAACCAGAGCGCCGCGCTCTTCCTTTGGACCAAACACACGAATTCCCGGCAATTCCTTGATACGCTCAGCCGCGTACCGTGCAAGCTGCGAATCGTGTTCGAAAATCGCCGGGCGCCCGATGTGCTCGATGTAATCAATCGCGGCTGCGAGCCCGATCGCGCCCGCGATGTTTGGCGTGCCAGCCTCGAACCGATGCGGCGCTTTCTTAAACGTGCTCTTTTCAAGCGCGACGCTCACGATCATTTCGCCTCCGCCGTGCCACGGTGGCATTGAATCAAGGACCTCAGCGCGTCCGTAAAGCACGCCGATGCCAGTCGGTCCACACATTTTGTGTCCGGAAAACGCCAGGAAATCGCAGCCCAGTTCGCGCACATCGATAGGCATATGCCCCGCGCTTTGCGCCGCATCCACCAGCGTGAGCGCGCCCACCGCATGCGCTTTCGCGCAGAGTTCAGCCACTGGATTGATTGTGCCTAGGGAGTTTGAAATGTGGGTAAAGGCAAAAAGCTTCACCTCGGGCGTGAGCAATGAAGGAAGCTGATCGAGATCGAGAGTCCCATCATCTAGCACCGGCACAAAGCGAAGCCGGGCTCCGATTCGTTCAGCCAACAATTGCCACGGCACCACATTGCTGTGGTGCTCCATCCCGGTTAGGAGAATTACATTTTCTTCACGAATGAACTTTCCGCCCCACGCCTGGGCGACGAGGTTAATGCTCTCTGTAGTTCCGCGCGTGAAGATGATTTCATCTGCGCTCGCCGCGCCAATGTACTCTGCAACACGTTGCCGCGCTTTTTCGTAAGCCTCTGTCGCGCGCGAACTCAGGGTGTGCAGTCCGCGATGCACATTCGCGTTGTCGTGCTCGTAAAAATTCCGAAGGGCTTCGATCACCGGGCGCGGTTTTTGCGAAGTCGCAGCACTATCAAAATAAATCAAAGGATGCCCGTGCGCCTGTTCGTGAAGAATTGGGAAATCTTCGCGACGGGCGTTCCAATCTACAGTGCCGACAGCAACCTTGTGCACACCATAATCTGCTACACGTGGCGCCGCGCGCCACTTTATTCAGACGCGATCATCACGCACAAGCAGAGGATTATTTGCGACCGACGCGCTTCGTCGCGTCCGGACGAGATTATAGGGCGTTTCTGTGAAACGCCGTCTTTGAGACTCGGCGTCTGGCACAGACGCCCTACAAAACATTACTGATCGCTGGCGACAGTTTGCGGCGCAGGTTTGTTCAGTTCGACCTTGTCGTTCACCTTTTGAATCTGAGCGTCATGCTCTTTCAAACGCGCTGTGACAGCTTCCATTTGTTGAGCGATCGTTGATTTTAGTTGGGCGATCGTTGCTTGCTGTTCCTCGATTTTGCGATGCGCTTTGAGAAATTCATTCAGCAACATCGCGTTCATCGCTTCGTAGCGGATGCTGTAGACCCTGCCCTCCCCGTCCCGAACGACAAGATCAGGATCCACCTTTTCTACGTCCTCGGCCACGAGGCCGAACTGTAGAATACGATCGGGGTCAATTTCTTTCTTGTAACGAAAACTTACCGGTTTCAGCCCAAGGATCGCTTCGCTCGCTTTGTCCATTGGTGCACCTCTTGCAACGTTTGTCGCGTAGATGCCTTCTCCGGTGTTTCCGGATCGAAGTTCTCGAAAAATTCTAATCTGCGGTTTAGCGATCTTGGTTTGTACATATGGGTTTTCATAATTGGGGTAGTTTGTTCTGGGATTCATTGCTCTCCTCCGAGATTTGCCGGGCGAAGTTCTCGAAAATCTTTCCGAGAGGATTATTTGCGACCGACGCGCTTCGTCGCGTCCGGACAAGATTATAGGGCGTTTCTGTGAAACGCCGTCTTTGAGACTCGGCGTCTGGCACAGACGCCCTACAAAACATTACTGATCGCTGGCGACAGTTTGCGGCGCAGGTGTTCAGTTGCACCTTGTCGCTCGCGTCAGAGCGATAATTGCCCGCGGCAAGACTAGTTCTGGGGTTCGGATGTTTTGGGGGTTGCGAAGCAAAGTTCTCGAGAAGTTCGCGAGTCTGCCAGCCCCCTCCCCGGACGGTGTCAATACTATTTTTTTTACGAAGCAGAAAAATTATTAAACCGCAGATTTCGCGAATTTCGCAAATACAGCCAGATTGAGGATTCGAGACAGGGCGGTTGCGCTGCCACCGCGGACGTTTAACTTTGTGGCATGATCGATTGGACTGCATGCACAGCGGTGGAGCGTTCCGCAGATACCCTGAGCGGGGCTTGGCGATTCAAAAACACGCGGGTGCCGGTGAAAGCGCTTTTTGAGAATCTGGAGTCCGGGGCGACAGTCGATCAGTTCCTCGAGTGGTTTCCCGGCGTGAACCGTGAACAGGTGCTCGCAGTACTTGCTTTCGCGGAAGAAAGTTTGGCCGTTACCTAGCCTTCTTGCATGTTCTCTTCGATCAAGGAACGCCGGTTCCTCTGCGCAATTATTTCGGCGCACACAAGGTCGTAACTGCGGCAGAGATGGGCTGGTCTAGACTTTCGAACGGCGAATTGCTGGATGCTGCTGAGAAGGAGTTCGACGTGCTCATCACAACGGATCAGGCATTGCGGACTCAGCAAAATCTGTCGGGCCGTAAGCTCGCGGTCCTGATTTTACCCTTTGCGAGCTGGCCGAGACTCAAGCCGAACGCACAAACGATTGTCTCGCATGTTACAGCGTTGAGAGCAGGCGAGTATGCAGAACTTCATCTTTAGATAGACGCGGCGGATCCGGTCCCCTACCACTTATTTCAATTCTGCGTTCACGTCGGCGAAGGCGTTGACGGCAAATTCCAGATCCTCGCGAGAATGTGCGGCGGAGACTTGTGTGCGGACGCGCGCGGTGCCGTGCGGCACGACTGGGTAGAAAAAGCCAATCACGTAAACGCCTTTCTCCAACATGCGCGCGGCGAACTTTTGCGATTTCGCTGCGTCGCCGATCATGATCGGGACGATCGGATGCACCCCGGGTTTGATAGTCAGGCCCCGTTCAGTCAATGCAGCGCGAAAATATTTTGTGTTTTCTTCGAGCTTGTCACGGAGTTCGGTCGATGCACTTAGAAGTTCCAGCGCTTTCAACGAGGCGGCAACGACGGGCGGTGCGATGCTGTTGGAAAACAAATAGGGCCGCGATCGTTGCCTCAAAAGATCGACAATCTCCTTGCGTCCGCTGGTAAACCCGCCGCTGGCGCCGCCGAGCGCTTTGCCAAGCGTCCCCGTGATGATGTCGATCTTGCCCATCACACCCCGATATTCGTGTGTGCCGCGCCCGGTCTCACCGAGAAAACCGGTGGCATGGGCGTCGTCAATCATCGTGAGCGCATTGTATTTTTCCGCGAGATCGCAGATCGCTGCGAGATTCGCGATGGTGCCGTCCATCGAAAAGCAGCCGTCGGTGGCGATCAACCGAAAACGCGCATCTTGTGCGGCGCGTAATTGCGCTTCGAGATCGGCCATGTCGGTGTGCTTGTAACGAAACCGTTGCGCTTTGCAGAGGCGAATGCCGTCGATGATGCTGGCGTGATTTAGTTCGTCGCTGATCACTGCGTCCTTGTCGGTAAGCAGCGTCTCAAAAAGTCCGCCGTTGGCATCGAAGCAGGATGGATAAAGAATGGTCTCCTCCGTGCCGAGAAATTTCATGAGCGCGGCTTCGAGTTCCTTGTGAATGTCCTGCGTGCCGCAAATGAAACGGACGCTCGCCATGGGTGATCGCAATGTGAGCGTCCTGCGGGCTTGTGATCACTCGCTCGGTTTTGAAAAGGCCTTGCGATTTAATTTCCTCAAGAGTTTGGGAAACCTGATTTTCGAATTCTGCGACCATAGGTGAGTCGCAAGCTACGCGGATATCGCGGATAGGAAAAGTAATCTCCCAGGGAAACCGGCCAAAAAAATCTTAAAATAGGCTTGCCAAGGCTTGTGAATAACTGTTAATAACTCCCGCGATCCGCCTTGAGTCATACTAAGCTTCGCCTCCTTGCGTTCGCTGTTCTTGCAGCGTTCATCGCAATTGTTCTCCTTACTGCGTGCGGCACCACCCAGCGCGCTCTGCCGCCGTATGAGCCGCCGCTGGCGAAAACGGATTTTCAGCATGTACGCACCACTGCTTACACACACACCGAATCCGACCACCGCGAATACAGCAATCGCAACGCGCTCGGAGGAGAATTGCATGCTGCCGGTCCGCCAATTCACCGTGCCGAAGCTGTACCCCGCGCTATTCCGGTGTATGAAGTTCCGCGGGCCATCCCAGTGCACGAAAGCAGCGATGTGCAGGTGCGTCGCGCTTCTTATTCGCCGCAACTTCAGCCATTCTCGTTGTCCGAGAGAACAACAACGACGACAATCAGAACGAGACGGGGAAGACCGACACCATCAGCTCCAACGCGGTTGGTCCCCGGAAGCGCAGCGG
>QHMR01000040.1 GCA_003217875.1 Verrucomicrobiota bacterium | reverse complement strand
TCCGCCGCAAAGAGATTGCCCGCTCCGTCAACGGCCATTTTGTCAGGACTAACCCCGGAGGCGAGCGTGCTCTTCTTTCCTTCGGGCGTGAATTTAAAGATCGAGGGGCTGACGTCCCGCGTCACAAAGAGGTTGCTGCTGACGTCCTGCGTCACAAAGAGGTTGCCCGCTCCGTCAACGGCCATTTTGTAAGGACTAACCCCGGAGGCAAACGTGCTCTTCTTTCCATCAGGTGTGAATTTGAGGATCGAGCCGCTGACATGCTCCGCCACAAAGAGATTGCCCGAGCGGTCAAGAGCCAGGCCTGTGAACACCTCCGCGATATGGTAAGGATCGTACGTTTCAGGCACAATCCCAGACGCGAACGTGCTCTTCACTCCTTCGGACGTGAATTTGAAGATCGTGTTACCATCCCGCATAAAGAGATTGCCCTTGTCATCAAAAGCCATGTCGTTCGCGTCGTTAAGCCCGGAGGCGAACGTGCTCCTCTTTCCATCGGGTGTGAATTTGAGGATCGAGTCCGTGTCCGCCACAAAAAGATTGCCCTTGTCGTCAACGGCCAGGTTACGGGCGGCGTGGGCGCTGACGGAAACCAAAATCGTTCCCAAGCAGGCGATTGTTACTGCTACAAATAATCTTTTCATTTCAGCGTTCAAGTTGGTGGTAAAGTTGATCTGTATGAGGTGGCTCTCTTACTCCGCAAGCCTGGCCTTTAGCTGTTTGATTCGCTGTTGATGAGTTCTGCCACCGCATTTCATCGATTTGTTAGTCGTAGGTTTAGCGCTGTGCCTTGGCTTCC
>QHMR01000039.1 GCA_003217875.1 Verrucomicrobiota bacterium | reverse complement strand
TTCTTGTTCCTATTAGGTCTGCTCGGTTGTTACTTTCAACTCTGCTGGCACGTTGATGCCAGTAATCTATTTCCCATTGAGCGTGAGCGCTCAACACATCCTTGTCGTTTTGAAGCTCCTTTTGATCGACAAAGGAAACCATCATTCCAACATTCTTTTGTAGCAGGATATGATAAGGGTCTTGAAGTTTTGCGCCGTTCCCTATTACGCGGAATTCAGCGTACTCGTTACCGTGTGCATACGCGCCATTCCACCCATCGGAGGTTTTGATGTAGATTGGATCTTTGGGAGTTTCTGCCTGGATAAATTTAACTGGCAGCAGTATGAGCAGTCCCAGCAGTAGTAATTGAGAAAAAAGTTTCATAAACTCTCCTAGGGTCTACTCATGCGCCCCCGGCCGTCCAGCCGCCAATGCCCTATTCATTTTCCTTCTCCGGAACCGGCGGGCTGAGCTCACCGTAGAAAGAGTAATCGGACTTTTTGCCGGTGATTTTCAATCGCCAATGGGTAAAATCCTCGGCGGTGTCGCAGTTGTTGCCCCGGCCTTGGAGCACGAGAAAGTATTTGGTTCGGGCAACGATTCCGGCCTTGAAAAAGCCCGTTCCGTTAACCTCTCCTTCAAAACGCCATTCTTTATAAAGTAGCGGCTTGCGGCTGTCGCCGCCAATTGTCTGCCCGTCGTGAATGTCGGCTGCGTACCTCAACATCTTGGCTGGCAACGGTAAATTGAGCGTGCCGGATTCATCCCCGTTGCGGAACGTCAGCTTCCACACGTTACCGACAAGCGAGCCACTCAGCGAGTAGCTTTCCACCGGGTGAGCCAAGCCTATAGGGCCTTCGTCTGGCTCCGCGTCGCTTACAAACCGGTCTGCCATTGTGCCCAAGCGCATCCGCTTCATGAGACTAAGTATGTACGCGTTAGGTTTCTCGAAACCGATTTGGTATTCGCCCGGGTACGCGCAACAAGCACATGCCCAAACACGAATCGGTAGTAAAAGCAAGCTTACCGACATCGCCATCGAGAATAGATGCCTTGCCCGAACTTTCATGTCGCTCTCGTTTCGTCACACACCGGGCCGGAACCAGCTGTCAAGCGCCATGAGGCAACTTGTTTGATCATTCGATGTGATTCGCCCGCCGCGCCGTAGCCCGCGCGAAGGCGGGTGAATGGAGCTGAGAGGATCAGCGACATAAAGAGTAAAGGTCGCCGCGGCGACCGAGCGAGCGGGAAGCGAGCGAGTTTCCAATTCGTGTCTGAAAAACGATCTCATTGTTCTTCTTTGAGCTCCTTTTTCGACATCTGATGCGCCTTGACGATTTTCCAGTTGCCGGCGGTGTCGAACTCCAACGTGAAAAGGAATCCGGCTTCCAGCTCGCCCGACGTTCGCCCATAACAAGGCGCATAAACGATTGCAGTACTAGCGTCGGTCCAGTTGCGTACCTTCAAAACGTCACGGTCCGGCGCGCAACGGCGCGCGTTAAAGTCTTTTGGCAAATGGCCCTTGCCAAATTGCGCCAACTGAACGCGCTCTGATGCTTCGTCCGCCGGTGAATGCAGCGCTACCCATTTGTCGCCACGCAGTTGATAAAAGGCGACCGATTGAAATACCGTATGGTGCGCATGCAGCGGACTGTAATTGCAGGCGAACCGTTTCGAATCAGGCGCCCATATCACCTCGGTGTCTTTCGCATCCTTACCACTCACGGTCAGATCTTGATCGAGATCCACAACAACTTCGCTCGTGCCGGCTTTTACAATTTCCGGCGCACACTGGCCAAGGCCATAGTCAGCGCATTTGTATTCCCATTGTTTATCGGGCGAGATCCAATCAGAAGCGAACGTGGTTTTGGTTCCGTTGGCATCGAATTTCAAGATCGAGTGATCGTTAGCGGCAAAAACATTTCCTGAGCTATCAACAGCAAGACCTGTGGTCAAAGACCGTCCTAGCTCCGACGTGAAAGTATCCCTGGCTCCATTGGGACTAAACTTAAGGATTGCATGGCTGCTGGCATCGGCCGCCGTTGTCTGAACGACGTAGACGCTTCCAGCATTGTCCGCAGTGAGACCAACCGGATCTTCAAGACCGCCGGCGAAAATCGTTTTCGTTCCATCAGGGCTGAATTTTAAGATGGATCGCCCAGCTCCGGTGTCCGCGATCGATTGGTCCGCAACAAATAAGTTCTCAGACCCGTCAAAGGCCAGGCCAATGAAGTTAGCAAGTTTTGAAGTGACGACGGTGCTCTTTACCCCTTCGGGTGAAAATTTAAAAATCGAATTCTCTTCGGAAACAAAAAGATTGCCCGAATGATCAAACGCCATGCCGCCGACCGAGCTGATCCCGGTGGCGAACGTACTTCTCTTACCCTCCGGCGTGAATTTGAGAATCGAACCTTTGAAAGTCGTCGCTGCCTCGTCTGAGACAAAAAGATTCCCTTTGCTGTCAAAGCACAAGCCGATCGGGCCCTTAAGCCCAGCGACAAAGGTGCTCTTTGTTCCGTCAGGCGTATATTTGAAGACCGAACGTTTGGCAAAGTCCGCCACAAAGAGATTACCAGCCGTGTCAAAAGCCAGCCCACCGGCGTGGGCTTTGGTGAAACCGAAAATTGTCCCTACTCCGGCGATTGCTAGGATTATGAATTGCTTACCCATCAACGTCCTCCAGATTCCGGCAGCCAGTTCATTCTTCGAGGTGGACCGAGTCAGCGAATTGTTAGACATAGGTTTAGCGCTGCGTCTTGGCTTCCGATGACAGCCGCTTCGTTTCTTCAGCATCCAGTTTTCGAGGAACAAGTTTGAACGAGCTGACCAATTCTTTTACCAACGGATCTATATCCTTTTTGGCTGGTGAAACGGAAAGGACAAAAATCCCATCTTTCTCAGCGAGCCCGATCAAGTAAGATGACATCTGTGCGCCTTTGTTGTCGTACACTCTTATCTCAGTCACCTTAACGTCCTTTCTTGTTCCTATTAGGTCTGCTCGGTTGTTACTTTCAACTCTGCTGGCATGTTGATGCCAGTAATCTACTTCCCATTGAGCGTGAGCGCTCAACAAATCCCTGTCGTTTTGAAGCTCCTTTTTATCGACAAAGGAAACCATCATTCCAACGTTCTTTTGTAGCAGGATATGATAAGGGTCTTGTAGTTTTGCGCTGTTCCCTATTACGCGGAATTCAGCGTACTCGTTACCGTGTGCATACGCGGCATTCCACCCGTTGGAGGTTTTCACATAGATTGGATCTTCGGGAGCTTGTGCCTTGACACCCTTAACTGGCAACAGTATGAGCGCTCCCAGCAGTAACGATTGAGCAAGACGTTCACTCATTTTGCTTCTCCGGCACCGGCGCGCCGAGCTCACCGTAGAAAGAGTAATCGGCCTTTTTGCCGGTGATCTTCAATTGCCAATGTGTAAAGTCCTCGGCGCCGTCGCAGCTATTGCCCCGGCCTTGAAACACGAGAACGTATTTGGTTCGGGGAGTGATTCCGGCCTTAAAAACGCCCGTCCCGTTAACCTCGCCCTCAAAACGCCATTCTTTATAAAGCACTGGCTCGGGGTACCCTGGTTTCGTCCGCCCATCGTGAATGTCGGCTGCGTATCTCAACATCTTGGCTGGCAACGGTAAATCGAGTGTGCCGGATTCATCCCCGTTACGGAACGTCGGCTTCCACACGTTACCGACAAGCGAGCCACTCAGCGAGTAGGTATCCGCCGGGTGAGCCAGGCCTTTAGCGGCTACCTCTGGGTCCGCCTCGCCTGTCCACAGGTCTGCCTTTGTGCCAAAACGGATTCCCTTCATGACACCAAGTTTGTACCCGTCAAGTTTGACGAAATCGATTTGGTATTCACCTGGATGGGCGCAACAAGCACATGCCCAAACACGGCTCGGTAGTAAAAGCAAGGTTGCCCACATCGCCACCGAGAATAGAGCTCCTGTGATTAACTGTTCCTTTTGCATGATTACCTTGTCTCTGGTTCGGTAGTCTGCAGAGCTTTGATCTCTTCCATATCGTGCTGGTAGGCGGGCTCGTTCGGTTGCAGTTGACTTGCTTTCTGCATGTCCTTGATCGCCGCACGATACTCTTTCTTCTTGGCATGAGCCCAGCCGCGGTTCCAGTAAGCAACGCCACGGTTGGGATCGACTTCGATAGCACGAGTGAAATCAGCGATAGCTCGATCCCAGTCTTCGTGTTCATATTCGGCGTTGCCGCGCCGGCGATAGGCCTCGCTATCTTTCGGATTGCGTTTGATGAAATCAGTGTAATCGCGGAGTAGCTGCTGATAGTCAGGAAAAACGAGTTTAGCCGACTTCGGGAAATGCCGCTGAAAATATTCTTTGGGATCGAACGGAGCGAAGGTGCCTGAGTCCCAGTAACGGCTTATGTCTTCGCGAAATACTGGCGATTGTTCGCGCAGAAATTCTGCGAACTTGTCGTCACCCACGAGGTGGATCACGTCCGGCACGATTGCGGTTATGTGCGTCTCCAAGGCCGCGGCATCCAAACCCACACTAAAGAATGTTTTCAACGCTTTCTTGTCGCCATGCGCCGCCGCCCGAGTCACTTCGTAGTAATTCACGCCTTGCTCGCGCGTTTGCTGGTCAATTTCTTCGCCTGAGTCCTCCGGACCTTTGGGTAAATCCTTTTCGGTGTAGTACCATTTAATGCGGCTGTAATGCATCCAGCCGATCACACCGGATGCTAGTTTCACTTTGCACCACGTTTCATTTTGTCCGCATTCAAACTCGAACGGCTCGTCCTTTACCACTTTCGCAACGATTCGTGAGTCGGTGCTTTTGTCCTTGCGCAAATTCACGTAGCCGTCGGGATCATCGATAACGCCGTTTGGAACCCCATAAAAACCTTCGGCGTCAGGCAACCCAGCTTCGTCCGGCTTTTCGTCCGATTTAGACGATGACTCTTCAAACGGACTCTCGCCGGCTTCCGGCTTGTTCTCGGCGGGCGACGACAGGGTCATGCCCACGATCTCCGATTTCGCAATCGTTTTATCCATCTTGCCGGTTGATGTTTCTGTAGAGATCGTCACGCTCAGGTCCGACTCACTGGTGATTTGACCTTTAACCGTCTCGCGAGACTTAAGGAGAATGGTGTCGGCAGATGCCGAATAAATCGCGACCGAAAGACTGAAGATTACCCATAGCCCTGATCTCGTATGCGCTCGAGTACGCGCCATTCTATGGTTCACCTGCTCCTTCATTCTTCGAGATGCACCGAGTCCATGATGTGATCGATCTCTCTCTTTATTTTGGGGTCAGTGTTCAGGTTCGAGGTAAAGTTGATCTCGAGGAGCTGACCTTTGTAAGAAGTTGTGAGGTTTCGGGTATAGACGGGGTTATGCGAGTAATCCTTCCTTCCCTTCATGATTGGGACAAAGCTCCAGTCAGCCCATTTGCGTCCATCGATAGTCACAATTTCCTTCTTCAGCCATTGCAGGTGCGAATCTTTTGGTAGCCACTTGAAGCCTTTGTTGTATTCAGCAACACGCTTCTTGAGGTAGCCCTCAAGCTGATCCGGTGTGAGTCCATGCATGCCGCGCAAAACTGTTCCCCAGGCTCCATCCGGACCTGAGAACTTGGCCACCGTCTTTGGCTCTTTGGGATCATCGGGGTCACGCGAGAAATCAGATGGGATATCGAGCTTAAGCTTGCTATCAAGCAGGCTCACTGTTGTCGCTCCCGAAGCACCA
>QHMR01000038.1 GCA_003217875.1 Verrucomicrobiota bacterium | reverse complement strand
CCCGCTCAGTGAAGTCACCTGATCATCGGCAGGCACAGTGCCATCCAAGTAAAAATCTGGGCCGAAATCAAGCCTCGATGATTTGAGGTCAGTTGCTAATCGAAGCTAAAGGCGTCTGCAGTAATTCAAAATTGTGCGAGCTGCGCAGGAGTAATCGGCACAAATTCGCTTTCGTGCAGAACGACACGCCTTGTTCTACGAATTAGCTGCCACCATTGTCGGGCAGATCCCAGCACGATCGCGAGCACCAGCACCAGGAAGAAAACGGCGACAAACGCATCGAATCGCCAGACACCTGCCTGCCGCGCCAGCTCAGAAGCCTTGGCAGGATCGGCCAGTCCCGACGCCTCACGCAAAAGCGATCGTGCGCCACTCAAAAAACCAAGTCTCGGGTCGGGGGAGAAAACTTTCAGATACCCGGCGGAAAAAGTCACAGCGCACATGAAGCAAAGCGGCACAAGCGTTACGAAAAGATATTTGGCCTTGTGCATTTTGATCAGCAGCGTTGTGCCGAGGCAAAGCGCCACGACCGAAAGTAATTGATTAGCCAGCCCAAATAGCGGCCAAAGCGAGTTAATGCCGCCAAGCGGATCGATCACGCCCTCATACAAAAACCAACCCCATGCGGCGACGAGCAGCACACTCGAGAAAAAATTTGCGCTCCACGAACGTGTGTTGCCGAGCGGTCGCCACAGGTTCCCCAGGAAATCCTGGAGTAAAAAGCGTCCTACACGTGTTCCCGCATCAATCGTCGTAAGAATAAAAAGCGCCTCGAACATGATTGCGAAGTGATACCACAGGGCGAGCGCACTCGGCTTGGCGGAGACTCGCGAGAACATGTGCGCCATGCCGACTGCAAAAGTCGGCGCCCCGCCAGCGCGATTGAACATCGTGGTTTCTCCCAGATTGGTGGCGAGCTTCTGCATTTCTGGCTCGGTCACGGGAAAACCCACACCCGAAACTTTTGCGACAACTTCGGCCGGCGCGCCTTTTGTGTTAATCGCGAAATATTCTCCGGGTTGCAGCACGCATGCGGCGATCATTGCCATCAACGCCACCATCATTTCGGTAACCATCGCGCCGTAACCAATGCTTCGGATTCGTGATTCGCGTCTGATCATTTTTGGCGTGGTGCCCGAGGCAATCAGAGAGTGAAATCCCGATACTGCGCCGCAGGCGATAGTGATGCACACAAACGGGAACACCGGTCCCGCAAAAACAAGGCCGCTGCCGTCGATGAATTTTGTGATCGCCGGCATTTGAAGCGTCGGATTAATCAGCACCACAGCAGCCGCGAGCATCGCGACGGTGCCGAGCTTCAAAAATGTACTTAGATAATCGCGTGGCGTGAGTAACATCCAGACCGGCAAGATGGATGCGGCGAGGCCATAAATCATGATTGCCCACGCTAACCATTTCTGGTCGTGGCGGAACCACGCTTCAATCGCGGGGAAGTGCGCGAGGAACTGTCCGCCCCACACGCCAAATGCTAGCCCGAGCAATCCGAAAATCGTGACTGCGACGACACTCACTTTACCTGTGCGCAGCGCGATTCCCATGATCAACGCCAGCGGGATGGTCACGGCGATCGTGAAAACTCCCCACGGACTCTGCGCAAGCGCCTGAACCACCACCAGCGCCAAAACCGCCAGCAGAATAATCATTATCGCCAGCACACTGACCAGAGCGAGCAGGCCGACGCCGGGTCCGATTTCTTCCTTCACCATTTGTCCCAACGTTTTTCCGCCGCGCCGGATTGAGGCAAAAAGAACGATCATGTCGTGAACGCCGCCGCCGAGCGTCGCACCGATCAAAATCCAGAGAGTTCCAGGAAGAAAACCAAACTGCGCAGCCAGCACGGGGCCAACCAGCGGACCCGGCCCGGCAATAGCCGCAAAGTGATGCCCGAAGACCATCCATCGATTCGTTGGCACGTAATCTTTGTTGTCATTTTGCAGGACTGCTGGTGTGGCGCGCTCTTCGTTTAATACGAGCACCTTTGTGGCAAGCCATTTGCTGTAAAAACGATAGCTGATGGATAAAGCGCAGAACCCAGCGATGACAATCCAGAGCGCGCTGATGTGTTCCCCGCGCGATAACGCGAGAATGGCAACGGCCCATGTGCCTAAGGCAGCTACGCCAAACCAGAGCAGTTTCTTCCAGATGCTCATCTGTGTTTACAGTTTAATTGAAATTGTCGCGGTTCGCTAGAAGGTGTGCAGTGCAATTTCGCCATAAAATACGAAAACTGATGGATGGCCGGAGCCTGGCTAGCGCGAGAAAACATACGCTCAGATTGCTCCGAACGAGTCGGTTTCCGCTAGATACAAGACGGGTCATCGAAACAATTGACCCCGAGGGTTTCGAGCACATTCGTCAGCGATACGCCGTCGCAAATCCCGGCGCGGACTGGCCGAAATATCTCGATCTCGATCGTTGGATCGAAATTAATATTCGCCGGATTCGTGAGCTTGAACTCGATTTGTCACGCCCTAAGCGCATCCTCGATCTCGGCTGTGGAGCAGGGTATTTTCTCTACATTGCTCAACTATTAGGCCACCGCGGGATCGGTCTCGACATGGATCGCGTGGCGATGTTTCGCGACATTACGCGGTTGCTCGGCGTTCGCCGTGTGGTCCAGCGAATCGACGCTCTCCGTCCCCTCCCCGACTTCGGACAAAAGTTCGATCTCATCACCGCCTTCATGATTTGCTTCAACAATCACAAAATGCCTGATCTTTGGAAGGTACCGGAGTGGGACTTCTTTCTTGAAGATCTGGCAAAATATTTGAGGCCGCGCGGCCGGGTGTGGCTCGAATTAAACCAGGAATACGACGGAACCTTCTACACGCCCGAACTAAAGGAATTCTTTCAAAAACACGGTGCCCGCATTAACGAGCACAAAATAGTTTTTAATTCAGGCCTGCGCGCGCCTGTTTCAACTTCGCGAGCTGCGCGTTAAGGTCGTTGAGCCGGCGCCGGTGGTCCTCCACCACAGCCGATGGAGCGCGCTGGACAAACGCATCGTTCTGCAACTTCGCTTCCACCGTTCGCGCTTCTTGTTCAATCCTGGCAATTTCTCTGTCCAATCGCTCGCGTTCTCCCGTAGTGGCGATCGGGAGGAAGAGATCGCCAAGAGGCGTGACGGCCATAGGAGTGCCAGGCGGGGGCTGGTATTCTGGATCCAACGTTACCTCTTCGGCATTCAGTAGCCTAGTCAAAGTCGGAATTTCGTTGAACACAGGCTTCTTCTCTTTGCGTAAAATATAAGGTATCTTCTTGTTCGATGGTAGTTTAGCCGCTGCACGAAGATTGCGACCCGCCTGTGTTATTCCGTAAATGGCTAAGACAAGGTTGTGCTTGCTTGCAAGATCGTCGGTGTGATCCAAAGCGATCTTTTTTGGTAGGGCGGCAAATTGGATCGAACCTTTTCCAAAGCCCAGTAATGACCAAAGTTCCTCGGTCATGTGGGGCATAAAGGGATGGAGCAGCCGGAAGATGGCTGAAAGCACAAAATCCATCACCGCCAGCGCGGATTTCTTCTTTGCCTCGTCTTCGCCGAAGATGTCAGTTTTAGCGGCCTCGACAAACCAGTCGCAATAATCGCTCCAGACAAAATCATAGAGCCGCTGCGCGACGGTGTTGAACTGATATTCGCCATACGCAGTCTCGATTGCGTCAATTGTTTCGTTTAAACGCGCGAGCACTTCCAAGGCATAGATCGATAGTTCCTGCGTATCTATCGCCGGCGCTGCCTCACTCGGGCCATGCATCTGACGGAAGCGCGCAACGTTCCAGAGTTTTGTCGCAAAGTTGCGGCCTTCTTCGATCTGTTTTTCGTCGAACCGAATGTCCTGCCCAGTCGGCGCGATGCGCATCACGCCAAAACGCAAACCGTCGGCGCCATATTTGTCGATCAACTCGAGTGGATCAGGCGAATTACCGAGCGACTTCGACATCTTCCGCCCCAGCTTGTCGCGAATCAGGCCAGTGAAGAAAACGTGGTGAAACGGAATGTTGCCTTCGATCTTTTCAGTTTTGCCGGGCTTGAATTCGAGGCCGGCGATGATCATCCGCGCCACCCAGAAGAAAATGATGTCTGGCGCGGTTACGAGCACACTGGTGGGATAAAATTTCTTCCGCGTCTCGTCATCCATAGTCTCATAAGCCCACAGCCACGATGAAAACCAGGTATCGAGCGTGTCTTCATCCTGAATCCAGTTTTCAGGATCAGGCGGCGCCTCGACGCCGACGTAAATTTCCCCGCCGGCTTGGGATTTGGAATTTGAGGGTTGGGATTTTCGATACCACGCCGGTATGCGGTGTCCCCACCACACCTGACGGCTGATGCACCAGTCGCGGATGTTCTCCAGCCACTGAGCGTAAACTTTCTCCCAATGCACGGGAAAAAAGCGGATTAGGTGATCGCGAACCACAGCCAGCGCTTCTTTCGTTTTTGGGTAGCGCAGGAACCATTGCTCGCTGAGGCGCGGTTCAATCGGGACGCCGCTGCGATCGCTGAACCCAACATTATTTTCGTACGGCTCACTTTTCACCAGGGCTCCCCTCGCCTTCAGTAACTCGGCGGCTTTTTGTCGTGCTTCGAATCGGTCCAGTCCATCCAACTCCGGGACGGCCGGACAATTAATGCGCCCATCCGGATACAGCACATCGACGACCGGCAGGCCATGACGCTGGCCGATCTCGAAATCCAACGCGTCGTGCGCGGGCGTTACTTTTAGAACGCCAGTGCCGAACTCCGGGTCGATTGCTTCATCGGTGATGATAGGAATTTTCTCACGCGCGAGCGGACGCCACGCGTGTTTTCCAATGAGATCCAAGTATCGCTTCTCGCCTGGATGAAAAGCCATGGCGGTATCCGCCATGATTGTTTCCGGCCGTGTGGTTGCGACTTCCAAAAAGCGACCGGGCTCTTCCACGATTTCGTATCGGACAAAATAGAGCTGTCCTTTCTGCGGCTTGGAAACGACCTCTTCATCCGAGACAGCAGTTTGCGCAGCCGGATCCCAGTTGATCATCCGGCGACCGCGATAGATCAGCCCCGCGCGGTAAAGATCGACAAAAACTTTCTGGACGGCAGCAGTATAAGCATCGTCGAGTGTGTAGCGTTGGCGCGACCAATCGCATGAACAACCCAGCCGCTTCAACTGTTCGATGATGATGCCGCCATGTTTATCCTGCCATTCGAGAACGCGTCGCAAAAATTCTTCACGACCGAGATCGTGGCGCGTTTTGTTTTCAGTCTGCCTTAAATGCTTCTCGACTGCTGTCTGCGTCCCGATTCCGGCGTGATCCATTCCCGGTAGCCAGAGAACTTCAAAGCCCCGCATTCGTGCACGGCGGGCAAGAATATCCTGAATCGTGTTGTTGAGCACGTGCCCGAGCGTGAGCATCCCAGTGACGTTTGGCGGTGGCATCACGATTGAGAACGGCGGCTTAGTCGATTTTGCATTTGCCACGAAATCGCGATCCTCGATCCAGCGTTGATACCATTTGGGTTCAACTGCTTTCGGATCGTACCTCTTTGGGAGTTCAGCCATCGCGATCAATCATCCGAAAGCGCAGCAGGTTTGCAAATGGCCGACCGATAATCCACTGACCATTCCGCCTCTTCCTTGGTGAAGGGAGACGATTGAAGTGAGGGATCGCTCATGTTAGGAATCAAGCCTCAGTCTATCCTTTCGGTTTCGAACGGAGAGGCGACATGCAGTTGCGAGATATCCCCGTTGCAATGAGCTTCCCGCCAGATGAGCGATCCGCGACCGATCGGCGTTTTTGATTCGGGCATTGGCGGCCTGACTGTCGTCAAGGCGCTGCATGATTTGCTGCCAAATGAGGACATTTGCTATCTCGGCGACACAGCGCGTGTTCCTTACGGCCCGAAAAGCCCGCAAACTGTGCAGCGCTACGCGGTCGAACTGGCAGAGATGCTGATGCGCAAAAACGCGAAGGCGTTGGTTGTTGCGTGTAACACAGTTTCATCGGTCGCGCTTCCGTCCTTAACAAAAAAATTTCCAGTGCCGGTGTTGGGAGTAATTGAGCCGGGAGCGCGAGCTGCGTTACACGCGACACGCAATCGCCACATCGGCGTAATTGGAACTCGGGCGACCATCCGTAGCGGCGCGTACGAAAAAGCACTGCGCGCAACTGACAACAATGTGCGTGTGAGCAGCCGCGCGTGTCCGTT
>QHMR01000020.1 GCA_003217875.1 Verrucomicrobiota bacterium | reverse complement strand
GATAAAACAAAGACCTCTTAAAATGGCGCTCGTCGGAGAAAAAATCGCTGATGAATACAACATTCCGGCGCGGATGAGAGTTGAAATGTTTCTCAATCGCCGTAACCGGGAAAAAGCTGCCCGTGAGTTTCTGTGTCGATTTGGCAATTCGTGGCAAAATCGGGTTGTGCTGCAAAGTGAGACCGATAAAACAGGTCGGCAGGGCCGCTTCGATTACGTCTTGAACGGCGTCCCAAAACGAATCGGCATTGTTCGCCGCATGCAGATGTAGCAACGGTTTTTCCAATCCAGGGTCGACAATCGACGCGGCAGTTGCTTTGGATCGCGGTTTCATTCCCGCGTGGCCTCCTCAAGCCACAATTATTTATCGCATCTACAAGGCAGATCGATTGGACGAGAATTCGCAACCGGAGGAAATGGTCAGCGAAAAAAAATACAACTTAAGATACCGCGCGAGGCGTCCGGAATCAGCCGATATTTGAAAATCGCCAGTTTTTCGTGCTGGGATCAAACCACTGACAGTTCAACCACACTGGAAAGGAATACCTAAATGCAAAGAACACTCACTCGTTGGGAGCCATTCCGAGAAATGGAAGAGTTCCAAAACCGCCTCTCAACGCTTTTTGGTCGACCGCTTCGTCGCACCAATGGGCGAGAAGAGATCACTTTACCCGAATGGACGCCGCTGGCGGACATCACCGAAGATGACAAGGAATATCTCATCAAGGCCGAGTTGCCTGAGATGAAAAAGGAAGACGTCAAGGTCACGGTCGAAAACGGCGTGTTAACCATCTCCGGCGAACGGAAGTTTGAACAGGAAGAGAAGAAAAAGAAATATCACCGCGTTGAACGCGGCTACGGCACGTTCATGCGCAGCTTCACTCTGCCTGACGATGCCGACTTCAACAAAGTAAACGCGCAGTTCAAAAATGGCGTGCTCATGGTCCACGTGCCAAAGAGCGAGCGCGCCCAGCCCAAACAAATTGAAGTCAAGGTCGCCTGAGTAAACCGCTGCGGCCGTATGCTCGAGCGCGCGTGTCAATAATTGATTGCACACGCGCGCGTCGAGCCAATTGCAATCAAATAGAGAAGGTTTGTTATGGCGATCGCACAAATGAGATCGCGCGAAATTCAATTGTTCGAACCGCCGGCTGACGCGGTTTACACCATTGACGCGACCTCCCGATTGGTAGACATCCCTCGCCGCACGATTCTTGTTTATTGTAAACATCACCTTCTCTCGCCTGCGACCGATACAGATCACGGTTACTACTTTGATGGGGATGCCATTCGCGCTTTGCGCCGCATCGACGCTCTTCGCGCTGTTTGTGGCGACGATTTCGCTGGAATGAAGATCATTCTCGATCTCACCGTCGCTCTTGAACGCTTGCGATCGGACATACGATTGCTTTCGCGGGCGAAAGATTTCACTCTGGCGAAGAAGAGCGCTCACGGCACCCCAACAATTTCATCTCGAAGGATAAGCGTGATGTCCAGCTCTCGCAGGAAGCGAAGGTGAATGGAACCGCCACAACAGCACCGATAGACTGCCGTGAGGCAGCGCGCCGTGGCGCGCTTGAAGGGCGCGTTCCTTAAGTCAGAATCCAGACACGCCGGGCCACTTCACGATTTTTCACGGGAATCACGCTCGTCTTTTGCGGCACGTTCTCTTTTCGCGCGCTCGAAGCGATGAAAGTACCGGCTCCACAGAGCAAGAAGCAGAGGAGAACGATCGCGATCTTCGTCACCAAATTCACAGCTTAATTACAAAGTTGTCGCCCATCTTTCACCCATAAGCATCTCCCAGACGCCGCAGATAAGTAAAGCTGTAAATTCCAGTCGCATGCCCATCTGCCCAGCGCGGCTGCAACGCATAACCGCCTACCAGGTCGAAGCCGACTAGTTGGAAACTTTCACTGGTGTAGCTCACGTGTGGCCGCGAGAGGGTACCGAGCACATCCGGTTCGCCGCCACATGCTGCGCACGGGCATGCGCGTCGCAGCATCTCGAGTTTCAAATACGATTCGGTTCCGTCGTTCCACGCGATGGCCAACTCTTCTCCAATCTGTTGAATGTTAGTTGGGTCCAGATGCATTCGGATGATTATTTGGCCGCAGATTCACACAGATAGAAACGAAGATTCGAGAATGAGAAGTAGTGAGAGGGTTCATGCCAAGCCGAAGCGTTGTGAACGCTGGTATTTACCTGTGACTATTCCCTCCGTGTCTTTGATCTTTCACCAAAGATGGCCGTGCCAACGCGAACTAGCGTGGCGCCTTCTTCGACTGCAATCGGAAAATCGTTCGTCATTCCCATGGAAAGCTGCGGCAGTCTGAGATCAAATTCTTTCTCATATGCGTCGCGCAATTCGCGCAATCCAACAAAATATTTTCGCGATGCTTCCGCTTTTTCGGCAAGCGGCGGAATCGTCATTAATCCTTCAATGGACAATCGTGGCAACGCGAGGAGGGATTCCATTTGGTCATGTAGCTTATCGGGCGAAAATCCGAACTTGCTCCCCTCGCCTGCCACATTGACTTCGAGCAAAACCCGTGGATGCATCCCGTCCTCTTCTGCAATCCGGTTCATTTCTTGCGCAAGGCCAAGTGAATCGATGCTGTGAATCATTTCAAACAGCGGCAGCGCGTGCCGGATCTTGTTCTTCTGAAGGTGTCCGACGAAATGCCAATGCAAATTCGACGGCAGCTCACGGATTTTAGCTCGCGCTTCCTGAACACGACTCTCGCCGAAGAGAGTCTGCCCAGCCTCAATCGCCTCACGCACCTTCTCCGCTGGATGCGTCTTCGTAATCGCGACCAAAGCGATCCCATCGGCAACGCTGCCAGCTTTAGCCGCTGCGCGCGCGATCTGCTCACGAACGCGCGCAAGATTTTCGGCAATTGAAGTCATTCTAAAGATTGTAGGGCAGGCGCTTCGCCTGCCAATTCAAAACAAGGAGGAGCTGTTTTCAATCCCCTCCTCAATTTACCCGGACAAAGTGGAGACCGCTGCTCCGTGCCGATGCGCATTTATTTGCTGGCAAATCAGTCAGTCACCAGGCAAAACCAATTGATCATGAAACATTACTCACTTCTTATTGCAATCATTGTTGCGGTGGCCTGTGGCAGTTTGCACGCGCAGGAGAAGGCCAGCCTTCAGCCCAACGCGAGCATCCTCAGCGTTCTTCAAGGGACCGCAGGCAAAACTGTCGAGGTACACTTGAGATCTGGAGAAAAAATGGGCGGCAAGGTCTCGCAAGTGAACGAGAATATGGTCCATCTTTCTTCCTTGACCGGCGCGGAATATTTTGACGCCTTCGTCGATGTAAAAGACGTCTCGGCAGTTATAGTTCGCGTCGCCGGGAGATAGCGGCGCCCACAATTTACATTGAGGATTCTGGCGATTTAGAATCTCGGCGCTGAGAATCGGCTGACCAACTGCCTTCAGTATTGTCAAGGGCGGGTGCAATTGCTGATACTCAGAGCATGATTACTAAAAATATCGGCATGCTTCTGCTGGCGATTTATCTTATCGCGGTCGGAATTCTTACTCTCACCGGACTCGGCATCGGCATTGTAACGGGCGTGCTGGCGCTGCTGGCAGGAATTTTTATCCTGATTGGACGCTAGGGCTTCCAGGATGCGCAAGCAATTCCATCATTTGCTTGGCGAGTTTTGGGCCAATGCCGCTTTCTTCATGCTTGAAATAGACAAAGGCGTCTTTCCAATTTGCGTTTTGTTCACGCACGAACTCGGACCAGCCTGTCACATCCGCGTCCGCGTAATCTTCGCGGCGGAGGCGGAGATAGCCGTAATCGGCGGTAATCTTCTTTGGCGTAGCGATTGTGTCGGTGTCTGCAATGCAGAGCGCGATGTTACGTGACTTCAGCAGATCGAAAATCTCATCATCGAACCAGGAATCGTGACGAAATTCAAAGGCGGCGCGCATGTCGGGAAATTCGCGTAGAAAAGAGCTTAGCACATCCGCATCTTTCTTGAACGTCGGCGGCAACTGAAACAAAACCGGGCCCAGTTGTTGCCCGAGGCCGGTCACGACTTTGCAGAAATATTCGAGCGTGTCTGCGCAATCGCGGAGCTTCGACCAATGCGTAATCTTTTGCGGCGCTTTCAGTGCAAACCGGAATTTTTCAGGTGTTTGCGCCTTCCAATTGTCGATCGTTTTCGGCGCGGGAATCCGGTGGAATGTGTAATTGATCTCCGTCGTTGAAAATCGCTCCGCGTAGAACGGCAGCATCTTGGACGCCGGCAAATCCTCAGGATAAAAATTTCCCTTCCACTCGGCATACTGAAATCCCGAGGTTCCAATCCAGAACTTCATATCAAGCAGTTAGCCCAAGACTCGGCTGAGCAAAAGCAGGCTTCAGGCACCATAAAAGAGGCTTCCAAACATCCGCGGCGCATGCTGCATCCGAATCCAGTATAGCGGCAAGTTCTGTGGCCCCCTCAAATCTGGTGGGAACAGAGGATGCTTATCTGCCGCAATTCAACAAAAAAGGGGGAAATCATGAAAAAATTGCTCTTAAGTATTGCGCTCGCAATGGTGGCATCGTTTGCGTGGGGGCAAACCACGCGGCAGCCGCTTATGAAAACTCAGGACGTGCCGCAGCAGCGGACCACTACCTCAACAACGACCACGACCGAAGGCAGCGGGACGATCACCGAGTTCAGTCCCGGCAGCACGATCGTGCTTAAGGAAAGCACCGGGCCGCGGCATTATCGCTTCGGCAAGACCGTTACTTATGTGACGCGCAGCGGCAAGGTCCTGAATGCAGATACGGTGAGAACAAGGATTAAAGTGGGTGTTCCCGTTCGCGTTCATTATACAGGGACGGGCGACAACATGATGGTTGATCGCGTGATCCTCGATGAGGATTAAGGTCTAATCTCGTTCGTCTCCGACGCGCCTTTCTGTCCTGCCCACCGGGAAGACAGGAGGCGCGTTTTGTTTACAGGCATAGCGGCAAATTCTTTGCGATAGCTACGGCCTGTCGAGCGCGCGAATGGTTCCGGTTACTTGTATGACAACAGGATAGCCGTCGATCATTCGCGGAATCTTGCGTTCGGATTCTGGATTTTTCCGGGCGAGCATGACTCGTAAACACGGCGTCTGGCTATCTTGCAGTGTACCGGCATACACACCAACCACGTCGGCTATTGCCAGCAGCTCTTTATCATGCGCAGCGAGAACGACATTGATGTCACGGTTCGGTCTTGGCGAAGTGCTCTGGGCCATGTTCTGATGGCAAACGACGATTGAACTCAGCACGAGAACCACCAGTGAAACGGAAACAGTAGCCCGTATGTGCGGCATAATCTCATTCTTAAACTGCCGTCAATTTCCCACCATAGTGGCGCCGAGAAAACTCAGCACTTGCCCAATTGGATTCGCGAATGCGACCGAGGTGTTGCCTGCAAAAAGCAAACCAATCGCCCTCGGATTCGTTGCGACGTCCTGAACCAGCAGCGATCCGGAGTCGCCCGACCTGAGGAAAGCCGAGGACGGACTATTCACAACGATTTGACCGTTGAACGTTTTGTAATAAGTGCCCCCGTGGCACTCGTTCGTAAAACTTACTCTCACGGTCGCGTTCAATCCTGAAACCGTGCTCCGCGTTAATCCACTTGTGCGTCCGCTCTTTTTAACGTGCTGATTCAGCGCAGCTGCGGAAATGTAATGAGAGATGGTTCCAATCCCCAGGATCGCACCATCGGTTCGTACCATACCGCCAACAATTCTGGCGATCCCGCAATCCACGTTACTCGTAGCGAGTGATCTCTTTTTGACGAGAGTCGCGACAGTCTGCGCGAGATACCGGTTGCACTGCTCGTCAATCAATCCGGGTTGAATTACAGGGTCACCCGTTTGAGCAATTCTATTGTTACCACCCAGTACCGTGTCTCCTTCGAAAACGTGACCAGCACTCAATATGTAGAGGCCAGCGCCGATCCGCACGAGCCCTCCAAGCGTGCCGCCGCAGCAGTAGCGGTTCGCGAGATCGTACGTCCAGCCCCCCGAGGTTCCCAGCGAAATCGGCGGCGTCTGTCGTGCCGTATTCCCCATGGCACGAATTTCGTCCATCAGCTCCACCTTCACGGGAGCACCGCGAACTTGGCCCGAGAGATTACGAATGGCCTGCTCCGCATTCGCTGCGTCGCGATTGACATAAACCATCAATATTGGATCGCCAGTTTCGCTAACGCCCACGGCGGTTCCCAAAATCTCCGGCTGTTGCATCAGCGAGGGAGTGACTTCGTCTTGAGCAGCTGTCACCGCTTGGACTCGGACGTCCGCCTCATCGATAACATTCCCCGCAGGATCGCCGAACGCGGTAATTGCACCGCAAACGAAAGCAGTCGCTGCGAAAAACTTCGCCAAAGGTCGTAACAGTCGCGTATTCGAAAACTTCAAGGCAATCAGATCGGTTTAACCTGCCACCTTACGCGTACTTTCCAGATTGCAAACGTAAAAAGTAGTCGCCTTTTATTAGGCGAGACAGCCGTCGCCGCCGAGTAGCGCGATCCATTTAAGTGAATACTGTTGTTCGTTTCGCCCTCATCGCGATATTCATTTCAAGCAGTATTCTCCCGGCATCGGCGAAGAAAAAGGCGACTCATGCTCCAAAGCCACGAAAGGCCGAGATTGAAGCAGCCACTCGTCTACAGATCTTTCTTGATCGCGCGAACTTCAGTCCGGGTAAGATTGATGGACACTATAATGATCTGACCCGAAGGGCGCTTGCCCTTTACCGTGAATCCCGCGGAGAACAATCGCAAACTCCGCCGCCGCAACGCGCCGCAAAATCGAACGTCGCGCCCGACGTTAAGGGCCTCGATCTGGCCAGCGTCAATCCGGTATTCATTCCGTACACCGTGACTGAAGCGGACCTTCAAAGCGTAGGGCCCTCCCCAAAACAGCCGCCTCAGCAGGCAAAACTAAAATTTCTGCCCTACCGCGACGTTCCTGACGCAATCGCCGAGAAATTCCACAGTGACATTCATTTCCTTGAACAACTCAATCCCGGTAAGTTGAAAACCATCAAGGCCGGCGACCACGTAATGGTGCCGAATGTCGAGCCATTTGAGCTTGCATCGGTAAAAGACATTAAGCCCGGCAGCGAAGTCGGATTGAAGGCAGCCAACGAACTGGAAGACCAGCCCGATGCGCAAGCTGGGTCTCCAGAAGAAAACAAAGGCGCACCTGCAAATGTGGCCATAAAGCTCGACACCAAAACCAATATGCTTGAGGTGCATGAAGGCGATAAGCTCATCGCCGCATATCCGGTTACGGTCGGTTCCACTCATACCGCCTCGCCCGTCGGTGAGTGGAAGGTGCGAGGAATTGCGAAGATGCCTAAGTTTCGTTACGACAAGGAGATGCTTAAGCACGGCCAGCGCAGCGGTAATTTTTACGTCCTGCCGCCGGGGCCGCGGAACCCTGTCGGGGTAATGTGGATTGCGCTAAACAAAAAAGGGATCGGCATTCACGGTACCAACGATCCCGGTTCGATTGGCCACGCTGCAAGCCACGGTTGTGTTCGCCTGGCCAACTGGGATGTGGTGCGGCTTGCCACAAAAATTAAAAGCGGCGATAGCGTCTCCATCTATTAAAGTCGTAACGATGGGTAAAACGCTCACTTCCAGCGCCTTAAACATACTGCACGACTGGGTTCATTCAGAAAGCCTGCGAAAACACTGCTACGCCGTTGCAGATTCGATGAAACATTTTGCGCAACTGCGGGGTGAAGACACCGACCTTTGGGAAGCGGTAGGATTGTTGCACGACATGGATTACGAGCGTCATCCGAATCTCGAACGTAGCCCGACCGAAGGCCATCCATTCGTTGGCGTTGCGTGGTTGCGCGAGAATGGCTGGAGCGAAGAGATCTGCCGTGCGATTCTTTCGCATGCTGATTACGCAAACGTCTCGCGCGAGACAGCACTGGAGAAAACGCTCTACGCCGTCGATGAGCTGAGCAGCTTCATCGTTGCTGTCGCGCTCGTTCGCCCCACGAAAAGCATTCAGGATGTCGATGTCCGAGCGGTGAAAAAGAAAATGAAAGACAAGGCATTTGCTCGCGCTGTGAGCCGCGAAGACATCGTCCGCGGCGCGGAAGAGTTGGGCATGTCGGTTGATGACGTAATCGCGGAGGTCATTCCTGCGCTGAAAAGTGACGCAGACAGACTAGGCCTCGCTGGAACGTCAGGCGGAATTACCAACCCGTAGGCAAAAAGCGCATCAGCACAGCGACGGATTATAGCTTTTCGGCGACGATCTCCAGCACCAGTGGTGTGACCATGAATCCATTCGGGTTCGCTTCTGCGCTCGCCAAGTCGGTGCGCACTTGGTCGGCGAATTTTTCATCGATCCGTCCCACTTCAATGAGACGGGGAAGATAGGTTTCGATGAACGTTGTGGGCCACTGCCACATGTAATCGCGTGGCTGCAGACAAAACACGTGTGGCCGGGATGAGCGAATCGCAAAACGGCTTTCCGAGAGCAGCTCCGGTAATCTGGCTGCTCCGTCAGGCTCGCCACCGGATTCGCGCCAGGTTGCAATCACATGCTCACGGAAACGCTCTTGCATCGGCAGTCGCGGGAAGAATCTCCAAGTCTCGTAATGCCCATACTCGTGAAAGATCGATAAACTCCCTTTTGGCATCACGCGTGCCAGCTTGCGAATCAGCAATGCGGGATCGACGACGAAGGAGACCACCCAACGGCACCAGGCGAAATCGTAATCTCCTGTGGGCAAATGGTCAGTCATCAAATCGATCTCGTGAATTTTCACGTTCGTGAGCGATCGCGCGCGGCAGGCGGCCTCCATCGCGCGGATGAAGTTCCGGGAACGTTCGACCGCGACTACTTCACCCGTCGGCCTGACGATCTCGGCAAGATCGACAGTTGCATATCCAGGGCCAGCGCCCACATCCAGCACGCGTTTGGCAACTGTAAGGCCGGCGCGTTGCCAGCAATCTAGAACCACGGGACGCCAGACGTGGTGTTGCAATCCGAGTCTGGCTAACTCCTCGTCATGCGTGCCGAGTACGTAGTCGCGGTCCGTAGGCATTCCTGACGGTTGCTAAATGACGCAACATTACAACGCGATTTTGCGCGTCCGGCCCGATCGGCGTTCGACTCAACGGCCTTCTGGTGTTTCGCCGGTTATGGAGAACATTATGGCGAACGTGTCGATCTCATCTGTCATGGATTACGTGATTCGCCAGCTGACCATTGAGGATGAACTTACTCTCTGGGAAATGTTGTATCACGGGTTGTCGTCGCCTGGGAAAAAACAACTGCCTCCACGTGAGATCGTACGCCGCCCAGAATTTGCGCGGTACGTGGAGGGCTGGGGTCGCTCCGGCGACACCGGGTTTGTCGCGCACAACAAGAAAGATGGAATGCTGCTCGGTGCCGTTTGGTTGCGCAATCCGATCGACAAACCCGACGCGCCGCCGGAACTGGCTCTTGCCGTAAAACCGGAACACCGCAGGCACGGGATCGGTACGTCGCTGCTGACGCAATTGGTTCGCGCGAATCCCGAGCAGTCAACCATCTCGCTGAGTTTCGTTACCGGGAAACCGGTGTTGCGCCTTTACGAACGGTTTGGGTTCAAAGTCGTGGAGGAACAGCCTGGCGCGATGGTAATGCACCGGGAAATTTAGGAGCGCTTGGGTGAGGTTGCTCGCGTCAATCACGCTGATAATGCTGGCGGCCGCCGCGATGGCGCAATCATCGCCAGGAGCGAACACGGCGGTAGATCAGCTCATCCCGTGGTTGCTGGATGAAGATCAACAACTGCGGGGCGTCCCATTCAGCGAAGTCATTTTTGATACCACCGGGAAGAAAATGCTCCCGTTTGACGCAAGCAATCCAGTGGATCAGCGCGTCGCAAAAGCGATTAGCGCAGCCTGCGATGAAACGATAAAGAAGTTGAATGCGCCGGGCAGCGCGATTCAACATATCGATCGCATCAACGAAGTGAGCAGCCATTTTGAAAATAGTTTGCGCGAGTTGCTGAACGCCACACCCGACGTGCACTGCGCTTTTCCACTCACGAATGATGGCAAACCGCAGCGTTCTGGTTATCCCGATTTGCGAATAGTCGATATCGACAGCAAGCGCGTCTTTTATATCGACCCAAAACTTTACGCCGCCGCAGGCCGCGACAGCAGTTTCCGCACGTTTTATTTCGAGCCGAAGAAAACGACGAACAAGGTGCGCGACGACGCAGTGCATTTCATCGTCGGCTTCGCACATGAGCGACGAGGTGAATCGAGTTCTCGGTGGAAATTCACGCGATGGGATCTCGTCGATCTTTCTCAGTTCCAGGTGAAATTGAAAGCAGAGTTTCAGGGCAATAACCGCGACATGTATCGCGCGGAAGCAATCGTGGCTTCCAGCGCAAAATAACCGCCTCCCGCTTCGCTGCGGCAAGCGAGTAGAGCAGAAGTTGCTCCGAACAGCGCCGGGCGTAATGGTATGGTTTCGATGATTGCAAAGACAACAGAAACATTTCAGTTCGACGCGATCGACGATGTGCTAAGCGACATCGCAAAGGGGCGCATGGTCATCGTAACCGATGATGCCGATCGCGAGAATGAAGGCGATCTGGTGATGGCGGCGGAAAAGGTGACACCTGAGGCGGTTAATTTCATGGCCACGCACGGGCGCGGTCTGATTTGTGTTCCAGTTTCGAATGAGCGCGCCGAGCAACTCGGGTTGCAACGAATGGTGGTACAAAATCGCGAAAAGCATCGCACCGATTTCACTGTTTCAGTGGACGCGGCGCGCGGCGTGACCACCGGCATCAGCGCTTATGATCGCGCCACGACCATCCTGGCAATCGCCAACCCGAAATCTTCGCCAGAGGACCTTAGCCAGCCTGGCCATGTATTTCCCCTGCGCGCCAAGGACGGAGGCGTGCTGCGACGCGCAGGGCACACCGAAGCCGCTGTCGATCTGGCAACAATGGCGGGCCTGCAGCCGGCGGGAGTGCTTTGCGAAATTTTGCACGCCGATGGCACAATGGCGCGTTTGTCGGAACTGATGGAGTTTCGCAAAAAACATGGTCTGCGGATTTGCACGATCCAAAGTTTGATCTCCTATCGCCGTCTTCGCGAAAAGCTCGTGGAGCTGGAGCAAATCGTAAAGTTGCCGACTGACTACGGCGACTTCGATTTGCACCTGTATCGCTCGAAGCTCGATGGGCGGCACCATCTAGCGCTAGTGAAAGGCAGGATTGACAAGAACAAGCCAACGCTGGTGCGCGTACACAGTCAATGTCTCACCGGCGACGTTTTTGCATCGCGCCGCTGCGATTGCGGCAATCAACTGCATGCGGCGCTTCGGCAAATCCAGGAGGAAGGCAACGGCGTCCTGGTTTACATGCGCCAGGAAGGACGCGGGATCGGTCTAGCGGCAAAAATCCACGCGTACAAGTTGCAGGAAGAAGGTCTCGATACCGTGGAAGCCAATGCCAAGCTCGGGTATGCTAGCGATCTGCGCGATTACGGGCTCGGCGCGCAGATCCTTTTCGACCTGGGCGTGCGGCAGTTCAGGTTTCTGACTAACAACCCGAAGAAAGTTGTCGGCCTGGAGGGATATGGTCTCGAAATGATCGAGCAAGTGCCGATCCGTGCCGAGGCAAATCCGCACAACATCAAATACCTTGAGACCAAAAAGACGAAGCTGGGTCACATGCTGTGAATGACGGAGTACTAATGACGAATCACGAAGGAATGATGGAATGACGAGGTCTGAAAATATTCTGGTTGCCGCGAAAGGATCATTCGTCATTCAGTTTTCGTCATTCTTTCGACATTCGACATTCGTCATTTGTCATTTCTAGATGTCCAGCAAAGCGCCGCGTCGTCCGCAAATTGCCAAAGCGAAGCGCACCTTCTGCATTGTGGCGAGTCGGTTCAACGAGCGATACGTCCAGGGACTCATAGATCACGCTACGGAAGAGCTACGCGCGCTTGCGCCGGACGCGAGCATTTCTCTGCACCGGGTGCCCGGAGCGTTCGAACTCCCGGTCGTCGTGCAGGAGCTTGCCGCGCGGGATAGAGCCGATGCAGTAATTGCTTGCGGCGTGATTTTGCAAGGCGAAACGAATCATGCACAAAATCTCAGCCGCTCGGTCACCGATGCGCTTCAACGCATTGCAGTGGAACAAGCAGTGCCAGTCATCAACGTGGTCCTCAGTTTCAAAGACGAAGGTCAAGCACGTGCGCGTTGCCTTGAAAACCAAATCAATCGCGGCACTGAAGCCGCGCGCGCAGCGGTGGAAATCGCGAATGTGTTAGCGGACCTTCGCATAGCTTGATCGTTATGGGCAAGAGACGACGCGCGCGAGAAGCAGCAGTTCAATATCATTTCTGGCGCGATCTTCAACGTGGCGAAGCGCCGGAGAAACTTGATGATTTCTGGGAATTTTGTCCAGCTACGCCACGGGTCCGCGAATTTGCGCGGCCACTTATCGAAGGAATGGTGGCGCATCTACCGGAGATCGATGAACGCATTCGCCGCTACTGCGAAAATTACGAATTTCGCCGTATCTCACCTGTTGATCGCAATGTTCTTCGGCTGGCGATCTATGAAATGCTTTACCGCGACGACATACCTCCGGTGGTCTCAATCAACGAAGCCATCGAGCTGGCAAAGACTTTCGGCGGCGCTGAATCGGGCCGTTTTGTGAATGGTATTCTCGATCGCGTGCGAAAAGATTTGGATCGCCCCGCGCGCGTGCCGGTTACGAAACGAGAGGCGTGATTCGTTAGATCGTTGCGTTTTTACACCGATTCACGAATCCCGGAACCCGATTCATCACCTCACACTTGAAATTTCTCCAATCGCTCGTTCAGCAGTTTGCCTCCAAGCCAATCGACTGGGAGGAGCTTGAAGAGTCTCTCATCCGCGCGGATCTCGGTGTCCCGATGACAACGCGAATTATCAAGACACTTCAGGAACGTGAGGCCTGGTCTGTGCTTGGAATTGGCGACGTGATCAAGGCCGTGCGCGAAGAGATCGCACGGATTTTGCCGGCTGATTCGACGCCGATCCGTAGCGCGAACGGCAAACCAACACTGATTTTGATTGTCGGCGTGAACGGAACTGGCAAAACAACATCGACAGCAAAACTCGCGCATCATCTGCAGGTACGGGCAATTGACCTCAATCGCCCACCGCAAGTGATGTTGGCGGCAGCCGACACGTTTCGTGCCGCGGCGATCGAGCAGCTTGCTATTTGGGCTGAAAGACTCGGCGTTGAAATGATTCGCGGCCAGTACGGTACTGATCCTGCCGCGCTTTGCTATGAAGCGTACCAGGCGGCGACGAAGCGCGAGATCGACTTTTTGCTTTGCGATACGGCGGGCCGCCAACACACTAAAACGAATCTCATGGCGGAGCTCCAAAAAGTGAAACGGACGCTCGCCAAACTTGATCCAGCCGCGCCGCACGAAACGCTGCTCGTGGTCGATGCAAGCACTGGCGGTAATGCGCTCACGCAGGCCCGCGAATTCCATAGTGCGCTGACGTTGACTGGCCTGATTGCCACCAAACTCGATGGCAGCGGCAAAGGCGGGATCGTTGTTGCGATTCAGGAAGAACTCGGACTTTCAACGCGTTTTGTCGGAACTGGCGAGACAATCGACGATTTCGCGCCATTCAACCGCGGCACGTACATTGATAATCTTCTGTAGCGACGGCCTGTAACCGCCGAGCTGTGTCTAACAGGCGATAAGAATTTCCGGCGATTCGACGCAGTCGAATTCTTCGCGCAAGTTCAGCGCCGTGGGAGAAGTAATCAAAGAAACAATCGTACCTGAAGAGACGGTACCTGCGGTCGTAGCGACAGGGCTGCGTGGTTTCATCGCGAAATTCACCGTGCTCAAGAGCGCGCGACGCGAGTTGTGGCTGACCTTCATCATCAAGTTCCTTATTTACGCGGCTTACTCCGTCACAAACAAGACGATGGTTTTGTGGCTGTCGAAGGATCTTGGCTTTAGCGATCAAGCGGCGGGAGCACTTGTCGGCTGGGTCTGGGCGCCGGCAATGACTGTTTTCACATTGCTTGCTGGCTCAGTGACAGATGCAATCGGATTGCGCCGGACTTTTTTCCTGGGCGTCGCCATTTGCACGATCGCGCGCAGCGTAATGGTCGTTACTACAATCCCATCGCTGGCGCTCGCATGCGGCGTTCTTCCGCTGGCAGTCGGCGAAGCACTTGGGACGCCGGTGCTGCTGGCGGCGACGCGAAGGTACTCAACCGTCGCGCAGCGGTCGATGGCGTTCTCCATTGTCTACGCGGTGATGAACGTCGGATATTTCGCCGCGGGCTGGATATTCGATTACGTGCGCCAACTGAATTTGCACGTCAGCATCTTTGGCTTCGAAACCACTAGCTACCAGCAACTCTTCATCGTCAGCCTGATTTTCGAGATCGTGCTGTTTCCTGTGATCTATTTCTTGCGCCGAGACACAGATTCGGCGACGGCGACCGAACGATATCGCGAAACTCACACATTTTGGAGCCGTATCGGAGAGACGGTGCGCCAAAGCGCGATCGACACCGCGCATCTTTTCCGGCGGCTGGTCAGTCAATCCGGTTTTTACCGGCTGCTCCTTTTCTTTCTCTTCATCGGATTTCTGAAGGCCATTTTTTTGCAGATGGATTATGTGTTTCCGAAGTTCGGCATTCGCGAACTCGGCTTGTACGCGCCTGTTGGAAAGATTTCCGCGATCAACGCAGTCGTCATCATCATCCTGGCGCCGATCGTAGGCGCGCTGACGCAAAAGTTCGCGGCGTACCGGATCGTCGTGTTCGGCGGAGCGATCTGCGCCGCGGGGGTATTCATCATGGCGTTTCCGACAGAGTGGTTCGTGCCTGCGGCGAATAGCGTTGTCGGGCAATGGCTGGGTCATGGCTATCTCGGATTACACGGGAGCATTCACCCTTACTACATTATGTCGGCGCTTTATCTGATCGTCTTCTCGATTGGCGAAGCGTTTCACTCTCCGCGCGTGTACGAGTATGCGGCCGCAATTGCACCGAAAGGACAGGAAGCCTCGTACGGCTCACTCGCGTACCTTCCATTCCTCGTCGGCAAGCTCCTGGTGGGCACCGGTGGCTGGTTACTGGCTGCATTCGTTCCGGAGCACGGTCCGCGACATCCGGCAACGATGTGGCTGATCTTTGCTCTGGCGGCATCCGTCGCGCCAGTGGGACTAATTGTCTTCCGCCGTTACATTCGGGTTCCCGAAGCTGGGCGGCAGGATACTGATTAATGCCGGCCGCCGACCATTCTTCCGCTCGCTTACGAATCAGAATATAGGAGAGATTTTTGTATCGGTACGTTTGTAAGGAACGTCGTGCCGCGTACATTTAACTCGCCAGTAAGCGCACATGGGATGAAGGAATTAGGGTATGAATGCAACACGTTTAACATACACACGCGGCTCGCGTAAAACTTTGTGGTTTGGAGTGCTTGGCACGGTTGTTGTGATTGTCGGCTCGATCTTATTTGGTTATGCTCAAACGCAGAAAAAAGAAGCCGAGAAAATGAATCCAACCAAACCAGTTCCTACCGATGCCGAGTTGAAAAGCCAGTTGACGAAAGATCAATATCACATCACCCGCGAATGCGGCACGGAGACGCCATTTCACAATGCTTACTGGGACAATCACGAGCCGGGCATTTATGTCGATATTGTCACCGGCGAACCGCTCTTCAGCTCGCTGGACAAGTTCGACAGCGGTACCGGTTGGCCCAGTTTCACCAAGCCCATATCGCCAGACAAAGTTACCGAAAAAAAGGATTCCTCGTTCGGAATGGAACGTACTGAGGTTCGTGGGAAAGCGAGCGATTCGCATTTAGGCCACGTTTTCGACGACGGACCGGCCCCGACGGGGCAACGCTTCTGCGTCAATTCCACCGCGCTGCGCTTCATTCCGGTGGATAAATTGAAAGAAGAAGGCTACAGCCAGTATCTCTCGCTTTTTCAGCAGCAAGGCGGAGAAGCGAACCCGCAAAGCGAATAGCCAGACAAACAACGGCGCAATGGCCGCGTTGATCTTGCGTCGACGCCGGAAGCTTGGGGAAACGTGGCGTCCGGCACGCCTCAAGTGACCTAATTCGGTTTTGGACTCCGAGTTTCAGCGCGCTAACTTACTGGAGTTCCCGTGACCAGAGACGACTTCGATTACGCGATTGAAAACACGCATGTGATTGTCGCTCCTGAGCGACAAATCGCGACTTTTGGCAACACCAGTTTCGATTTTTATCTGATCTCCGAGTTGATGGACCGGGTCAATCAAGTCCGCGTCCGTAACGGAAAAATCCACGCAGAACGTCCGCAAATTCTCACGCCTGAGCATTATTGCCGGCTCTTGCTCGATGGTTTCGGCGAAAAAGCGGAGCGATATATTGAGCAACTGCGCGAACACGCTCGGAACATCGCGGTGCTGCGTTATGGTTTTCAATTTCGTAAAACCGATCTGAGCGAACATACGCTCTGCGATTCGGTTGACGCGGTGATCAATCGCACCAAGCGAAAAGTTGAAGACACAAACGAACCGCTCAGCGCGATCATTCACGGCGTCGATGACGCCTGGGAAGTTTGCCTGCTCAAGTTCACCATTGATTTGGTCGAGCGCTCCTCCGGCAACAATCTTGGTGACTTCCGAAAACGCGGATTGATCTAGCCGCCGACGCGGGTTGCGGAAAGTCGACTAACTGCGCACGTCAACATGCGCGCGGATAAATGCGCCTGCGCTGGCTAACGCGCGGCGGCCGGGCTCAAGCTGAGCGTTCCACAGGTGCCATGCATGGATCATGTGCGGCCAGATCTCCAGTGTCACTGGAACATCCGCTGCGCCTGCCGCGCTCGCAAAACGAGTGGCGTCATCGAGCAACGTTTCGGCGGAACCCACCTGAATCAGTAATGGGGGAAAGCTCCTGAGATCTGCATAGAGGGGAGAAATGCGCGGATCTTTTCTGTCCATTCCCGGGGGAAGGTATGCGTCCGCCAATTCATTCAGATATGTTTTATGAATGATCGGGTCTACGGCGTCCTTGCTGGCAAATGTTGAACCAGACATCGTCAGGTCCATCCAGGGCGATACGAGCCACGCGCACGCCGGAAGCTGTTCGTGTGCATCGCGCAGACGCCTGATTAACGCAACTGCAAGCCCAGCTCCGGCGCTGTCGCCACCGATCACGAGCCGCGACGCCGGAATGCTTTGGTTTCGCAAGAAACGCCAGGCGGTAAGCGCATCATCATAGGCTGCGGGGAACGGATGCTCTGGGGCAAGCCGATAAGCAACGGCGAGCGTCCGCATTCTAGCAGCGCGGGCAGCTTCCGTCACCATGCGGCGATGGCTCACAATCGAACCAGAGCAATACCCACCGCCATGGAAAAACATCAGCACATGCGAAGCATCACTGCCCGGAGCGATCGACCATTCTCCGTCCAGACCGTTCACGTCCACACACTCAAGCGTCACATCATCGGCCACAGCCCAGACGGAACCGATTGCGTCGAGTCGCTGGCGACGCTCGGCCCAGCCAATGGGTCGCGGCTTAGAACGCAGCAACGCGCGCACATTGTCGAGCTCGCTTTGATCCATTGCGCTATGGTTAATCCTTCGTTTGCGAAGCGATTTGGTAACTAAACCGCTGAACTTTCGGCTTCCGTCAAGCCGTGCACCTTGGCATTCTGCGCGGTCAAACGGCAAGTGAAAGTTTATCTTCAGCCTAATCTTGGTTTGCTGTACAGGATTGTGAGCGCGCCTAACCCAAGTCGCGTTGCAGCGCTCGAGGCAGTTGGTGTGTCGTAAATATGCCAAAGATTTATGACGCCATTGTTATCGGCGCCGGACACAATGGGCTGACGTGTGCCTGTTACCTGGCCAAGGCTGGGCTAAAGGTTCTTGTCCTTAAACAATACCACACGGTTGGCGGTATGACCATCACTGAAGAGGAAACG
>QHMR01000037.1 GCA_003217875.1 Verrucomicrobiota bacterium | reverse complement strand
TGGGGAGGCAAGCGGCTTATTGTCGGGACCGGCGCCCATGGCGCGCTTCCAGTAATGGCCGAAGTCCTAGCGGAGGCGAAACGGCGCGGTATCGAGGTCATTGCGGCGCCCACATTGGAAGTCTGTCAGCTGCTTGAGGAAGTGAAAAAGGGCCAGGCGTACGCCATCCTGCATTGCACGTGCTGACCCGGGATTTGGGAGGAAAAAAGTCACCACTCCTTGAACTCGCCCGCCTACTCGTGCGTCTCGATCAGGCTGCCCGCTTCCGGTACCGAAGGGCCGCGCTTTTCTTTCTGGGCGCGACCTTCCCTTTTCCGGGCCGCCATTTTTCAAAAACTACGCGCGAAGAGGCGCGAGTATGATTGCGCCGTCGTTGCCAATCGCTTCGACCGGGCAACCTTCCATCGCTTCTTTGCAGAGCGCTTCCTCCTCAGGGGTCTCTGGTTGCTTGTAAACGTAGGTATGACCCCCGTCGTCGTTGCGTTTGAAACTGGCCGGTGCCGTTTCGCGACACAAATCGCAATCGATGCATTGATCATCGACGTAGAATGCCCCCGCTACGTTTTCGGCGTATTTGTTTGCGACGTCGGCCATAGTTTTTACGGTAAAAGTGAAATTCAACATTAGCAAGAATTGTATCGACGACGCGAACAGAATCGCAGACGAAGCCCGCGAATTGATTAGGCAAGTAACCGGATTCAGGCCCGCGCGTGCCGCTTCCCTAGCCGCGTCACAAAATCCCCTTTGAACTCTCCCGCGTGCTCGTGCGTTTCGATCACGTTGCCCGCTTCATCGTAAACGCGAATCACAGCATCATGTGAGCGGCTGCGATGCTTCGCATGGCCGATTGCATTTGCGACTGCATTTGGCCCGGCATACCACAGCGCACGTAATGGCAGCACATCAGAGATTAGATCGAGGCCGCGTTTGTTGCTGCGCGGTCGAATTTCATAAATGCGCACGGAATACGTGGCGCTGTGGAGCCGTTGGCTGCAGCGCTCGGTTAGGATTGTTGAGGTTCAGGATCTGTCGGGGGGGTGGCCAGGGGGCTTTCTCGATTTTTTCATTCAGCAGAACGAGTTTGTTGTTCACAATCTTGTAAGTGTTCCAAACGGCAACGATTTGATCGGGTAGATTCCGGAAGTCAATGTTCGTCTTAACTTGTAGATCACCAGAGGCACTCCACCCCATAGCGAAAGTAAAAAGCTTGTTAAACTCTCGGTTGGTTAGCTCCGGAAACACGGCAGTCACATGTTTCACCATGGCGTGGGCGAATCGCTTGTAATCCTCGGCGAAATGATCAGGAGCCGCATCAACAGGCTTCTTGATCGCGTGACCGTCAGTCAAAGAGAACACCCAGAGGTAATCGCCACTATTTCCTCGGCGATTGTCGACGGCGACATATCTGCCGTCCGGACTCCAGAAGGCGTCAATCAAATATCCTATTGTCGGGAACTCAGAGAGAACACGGTCTCCGGCTCGGACCGTCAAAGTGAAAAAACCATAAGGACCCGAGCCAGGTAATGCTGTGTGAAGCATCTTCACAGAATATCGCTTGTCGGGAGAGAATAGCTCATCTGGGGGATCGTCCTCGCGCATCGCGCATTGGGCGATGGAGACTCCCAGAGCGATGATCAGAAGCGAGACTGTGAGACGCATAAGTCACCGAGCCTAAGGCGAACAAGCTCAGCCGCGACTCCGACAGACACAAGTGGTGGCAGGTTGAATCAACTCTAGCTAAGATCGCCCGGCGCGATGAAAAAATGAACTTACCACTCTTTGAAATAGCCAGTGTGCTCGTGCGTCTCAATCACGTTGCGCGCTTCATCGTAAACGCAAATCACAGATAGCAGCTAAGGTAGTGTCCTAATTTGCCCCTTCACACACGCAATTTGCGAGCCGTGTTCGAAACAACAAATGGGAAGAGATTGTCTGAACGATTACTGAGGCCTTAGGCTCGTGTCGTTCAGGCGGTTTCTTCCCTAGTACGACCCTTGCTCGCAATCGCTACCTTGATGGCATACTCCCTAGGGCCGGGCCCTGTCTTGCGACACTGCAACCCTGCTTCCACAGTAACCTTGCAGCCGTGATTCATCACGATCAGCTTATTCGCGGAGAACTTTCGTGACAAGACGCAGGGTTTTGGTTGCGATTTGTTTCGGATAGCGCTTGACTCGATCAACACCTGCTTCCTTATGAACAAGGAAGCATATGATGAAAGCAATATCGATCCTGTTGATCGGTGCGCTGGCAGCGATCGTCGCGGGCTGTTTAAGCACTCAGCACAATGCCTCAGCCACAGGAGAGCGCTATCCGTGGAAGAAAAATATTGTGACAACGGTCTTTTGGATCGGTGAGCAGCCGAGCGGAAATAATCCGGTGCCGAACCGGAGGAGTTCGTGGGACAAAGATTGGAGCAGAAGTTACGGCGGATTTGACGACCCAAATCCTGCGCACCGGAGCAATTACATTCCGGTAAAGTTCACGCCGCGACAGAATCCGTTTTACTGCGCCCTCCCATACAATGACAAGTCAGCCAATGGTCACCGGCCGGAAGCGCCCCGCGTCGTTCCGTGGTTCGAGGAAGCGTACCAAGGCCCCGGCGTTTCCACCTGCAAGGATCGATGGGTCGCGATTCGCAAAGGCAATCGAACGGTCTATGCGCAATGGGAAGACGCAGGACCATTCCGAACGGACTATTGGCAATACGTGTTTGGAAACGAACGACCAAAACCCACTCTGAACAAAGGTGCCGGTCTCGATGTTTCACCTGCTGTGCGCGACTACCTCGGTTTGAATGAAACGGATGTGACTGACTGGAGGTTTGTGGATTTTAGTGAAGTGCCGCGCGGGCCGTGGTCACTCTGGGAGAAAACAACACCTTTGTGATCAACGACCGCAAAAAAGGCTTGAAAGCTCGCTGAGGGGTTAAGACGCAACAAAGCATCTCGATCACGTTGCCCGCTTCATCGTAAACGCGAATCACAGCATCGCGACGGAAAACGATTCATTGTGCGTGCGGATGAAATGTTGACCGCTTTTCTGGAACTCGAATTGGCGATTCGCGCCGCTTATGCTCGGCGGTCTGTGTCGGGATTGCGCAGAGGTTCATTGTGAAGTGCATACTCCTCAAGGAACTTAGTCCGCGGTGGACAATTCCTCCCAAAGATGCAGCCACGATTTTTGTAACGCCCCCTGTCAATCCCTGCGTTGACATGGCTGCGAGGGTAGTTGATAGTTTATTTGCCTTAAAACAAGTTACCCCGCGTGTACTAAACACGCGGGGCACTCATTCAGCCTTTAGGCGGCTCGCTGTTGGCGAGAGGGTTGTGGTACCGCGCCAAACTCAAGAACATCCTCGGAGATCTTAGTGATCGCCCACGGTTCCGGAGTGCTCTGCAGGAGCACATTGGCTTCCATGATCTTGCGACCGACGGGTCGCAATGATTTAATGGAGAAGCCTTCCGCTGCCGTTACAATGAAGCCTTGGCCACCTTGCTGGCAAAAGAATGTGCCGTTCTCTCCGCGCAACGCCTCTGCCAAGTCGGGATGTTGAATTGTCGCATTTATCGGTAGTTTCGTTTGCATGTTTTTTTGGTCCTTTCTTGCACTCAGTTAAAGCCATCTCGGTGCATCGCGCTCACCGCTTATTGTCAGAGTCGACCCGAATCTTATGCACATTGAGGACTCGCCCTTGTGCTCGTGCGTCTCGATCACATTCCCCGCTTCATCGTAAACGCGGATCACAGCATCATGTCAGCGGCTGCGAAATTTGGCGTAGCCGATTGAGTAGCGTCCTAATTCGCCCCTCCACACGCGCGATCGGCGAGCCGTGTTCGAAATACAAATTGGAAGAGATTTGTCTGGAGGATTACTGAGGCCTTAGGCTCGTGTCTTTCAGGCGATCTCTTCCCTAACACTTCGCTCAGGTGAAACGGCACAACGCTTAATGCCTCTTTGAACTCGCCCGCGTGCTCGTGCGTCTCGATCACACCGCCAGCCGCGTCATAAACCCGAATTACAGCGCGGGGTCGCCTGTTGTCATTTGAGACGAAATTTTTGGGCGCGCCAAGGCATGACTTCAGCCGCAAAACTGAATTTGTCTCCCGGGAATTGAAAGCTGCTAGATTAAAACGGAAAAGGTTTGACACGATGCTGCGAATCATGTAGAAAACTTTGATTACGTCATCCGACGCCTCAACGCACTTTCGGCCGGGCTGAAAAGCCGGTAGGGGGCTTAACCTTCGCTGAGACACCGCTTAGCGCGATCTCTAGGTTCACTTGGAGCCCCGAGTCACCTGAAGCGAGGCCGCTGTTCAAAGCGCCTCGTGAAGATGGTTCCTCGTTCCGCGCGGATTTGGAGCAGTCAACCCCAAATGAAATGGAGAGTACAGATGAACATTCCAGATCAGCCAATTGCGATGTCTGAACAAATCAACACCTACACCGAGCTTCGGCAACAGATTCACGGCGACCTGCGGATCCAACATCCCGAATGGGTCGGGTCAAGTGGCGAGTCCCCCATGTGTGATTTTTACGAGGCGCGCCTCATGGAGCTGCTACACTTTGACGCGAAGGGGCTGAACTGAAACTACAAAAGCAATACGATACGTCATCCTGTGCACAAATCTTGCCACATCGGAAGCCGCTCTCATTGACACATATTCCGCCGCGGGGCTTAAACTGATTACCCGAATCTTGTTCACGTTGAGGAGTAGGCCCGGCTAAAGGCAAATGCTTGGCGACTTCACCAGATCGCGGTCTTAGCCACGCAGGGTAGAAGTCCGCGTGCTGCTGCAGGCAAAGATACCTGTTTCGATAGCGCATGGCGGTAGTCAGCAATCTGGCTTGCCAAAATGTCTCAATCGCGCATTATGAAGTCCCGATGATCAGGGCGAATTGTCGGGCGCGGTTTACCGCAGCCGATTTCGACTTCATCGTGCGCACGCTGGCGCGTTCGCAAACCGATCAAGTTTCTCTTGTCGATCTTCTGAGCGACATCGAAACGCGTGATTCGATTCTCGATCATCCGCGATTGGTCGATGCAATTCTAAATCACTGCGGACATCTGCGGATATCCTCTCAATTTTATTTTTACGTTCTGGCCCGGCACGTTTTGCAACAGGGTGGAATCGGCGACCGCAAACTCTGCGATTATGTGGCGTCATTGCTGGAAACGTTTTCGCACGCGAGCCGGTTACAGGTTTCTGATGAGACGCACCATCTGGCCGAGCAATATATCTCCGACATCCTCATCGCGCTGAACCGCGCCACGCCGGAACAGGCATTTTTGCTACGGGCGCACATTGGAAACTACTCGCTCTTCATCAGCGGAATCTTTCACGAGAACACGCAGCGTCGCAGTCTGCGCGGCGGACCGGATATTGAGTTTTATGAGCAGGTTGGCCGGACGAACTATCAACTTGTATCATCGCACGCCGTCGCTCGCCGCTGCGAACTGGATGATGTTTTCGAAGGATTGGCAGATCGATTTCGCGATGTCCGGCTCGCGCTGAATCAACTGTCCGATCGATTGCTTAATCTGGATGACGACGGCCGGCCGTCGCTCTGCCTGTGAACGAGACGCTCTTTAGCCAAATCCAGAGATTATTCGAGCGAACGTACGCGCAGGTCGGGATCAATCTGGAAGATTGTCTCATCGATGGCACGCGTTGTGCGCAATTGTCGGTGTTGGCGGGCAAATCCGCGCGCGAATTGAGCGAGCTTGCGCGTACGTTTCTGCGCCGCGCGGGAGACCAGCTTTACGTTGGCATTTATTATTCGCGCTGGCTCATCGAACAGCTCGAGCTACACGATCCGCGCGCGGGATTAGGCGATCGCAATATCCGGTCGCTGATCATGTTCGTCGAAGAACTGAATCACGCACTCCATGCTGCGCTTCAATTCAAACGGGGAATCCGCGAGA
>QHMR01000036.1 GCA_003217875.1 Verrucomicrobiota bacterium | reverse complement strand
GACTGCCCCGGTTGCAGGGTCAATGTCGTGCCCGGCGTGAACGGCTAAAGTTTCAATTTTCATTTCGGGCGTGACGATACTGAATTTGAAACGGCATTGTCGATCTTTGTGCGTTTTGGAGTGCGCGGACATGTCCGCGCTTTGAAAGCGACGACATGTCGCCGCACTCCAAAGTTCAGAAATCATCCGGGACGTTAAGTTGGTCGATCTTAAAGCCCTTGACCGTCTCCACAAAAGCAGGCGAGGCACTCTGAACGAACCATGAAGCCGAACACCATCGGTAGTTTTCCGCTAGCTGGACCACACCATGTTTGACCGGATTATGGTGCACGTAAATTCAGCCGCGCTAAGTACGAACGTTCAAATGTGATGTGGCTGTCCCAAAACTGAAACCACACTTTTCGCCTTGGCGTGTTGTCCCAGACATTGAGTTGCTGGGCCGTTTTCATGTGAAGTTTGCCGAGAAATTTTCGCAGATTAGCAGGACGGGAAGACGCAGCAATGAAGTGATAGTGGTTGGCCAACACCGCCCAAGCGCGCAAATTCCATTCGAACTCGCTCGCGTAATCAAACAGAGAACTCAGAAAGAAATCCAGCCGCAGCGGCGAGTGCAAATGAGGAAGCTTCTGATAAGTCCCAGTGGTAATCATGTAGAGACCAGGCTCAAACAACCAGTGAGCTGGTCCATGCGGCCAATTCATTTGCGAGTGATTGCGGAAACCTTTGTCAATAGCAACATGCATTTTGAAGTGCGCGGACATGTCCGCGCTTTGAAAGCGGCGACATGTCGCCGCACTCCAAAGTTTTGGATTTGACGCCACTGGCGCTACAGCGCAAATAGCAAGTTTCGATGGACGCCCAAATTTCGCCAAATTCATCCGCGACCATTTACGACGACGAAGTTTTCAAAATGGCGTGCGACCAATTCCAGGTCATCGCCGATTACCTGAACATCGACCAGAGCGACCGCGAATGGGCAACGTATCCGAAGCGAGCCGTAGCGGTGACGCTGCCGGTGCACATGGACGACGGGAGCACCAAAGCGTTCCAGGGGTACCGCGTTCAACATCACATCGCGCTCGGTCCGACCAAGGGCGGCACGCGTTTCACGCTTTCATTATCGATGGGCGAAACGGCTGCGCTGGCGATGTGGATGAGCTGGAAATGCGCGCTGGCGCAGTTGCCTTACGGCGGCGCCAAGGGCGGAGTGGCCATCGACCCAACCCAATTATCGCGCAACGAGCTGGAGGCGGTCTCGCGCCGTTACATGCAGGAAATGATTCCGTTCGTCGGCCCGCACACTGACATCATGGGACCCGACATGGGCACGAACGAACAGATCATGGCTTGGTTCATGGATACGTACTCCGTTTACATGGGCTACGCCGTAAACGAAATCGTTACCGGCAAGCCGGTCGCGATCGGGGGTACCGAGGGCCGGCGTGAAGCGACCGGGCGCGGCGTTGTTTACCTGATTGAGCGCGCCATGAACATGCTGAAAATAAATCCTGAAAAGTGCACCGCGATCGTGCAGGGATTCGGCAACGTCGGTTCTGTAGCGGCTCTGTCGCTGGCGTACAAAAGTGGCGTCAAAGTCATCGGGATCAGCGACGCGCACGCCGCGCTTTATAACCCCAAGGGAATAGACGTCAAAGCCGCCGAACAGCATATGCTGAAGAAGGGAAACCTGCGGGCGTTTGCCCAGGACGATCGTGTTGATCCAAAGGAATTCCTCACACTTCCGTGCGATATTCTTGTTCCTGCGGCGGTTGATCGAGTGATTACCGGAAAAAACGCCGGGCAACTCAAGTGCCGCATCCTCGCTGAAGCTGCCAATGGTCCCACCACGCCGGACGCGGACCTGATTCTCGAAAAACACTGGGACGAAATCTTCGTGATCCCGGACATTCTCTGCAATGCTGGCGGCGTGATCGTTTCTTATTTTGAATGGGTGCAGGGTTTGCAGGCGTTTCTGTGGAGCGAAATGGAAGTGACAGACAAACTCTTCCGCATCCTCGAGCATTCGTTTGCGCAAGTGATCAGGCGAGCCAAAGAACACAAAATTTCACATCGCACAGCGGCCATGGCCATCGGCGTCGAACGCGTCATCAAAGCCAAACAAGTCCGCGGCTTGTTCCCATGAGCGGCGATAAAGGATCTCTTGATCTGCGAATTCCGCTTCTCCCCTTGGCAAGGGGATAGGACTAAGGTGAGGGGATCCAAGCTGCGCATGCCTGACAAGACCAAACCCTAACCCTGACCTCTCCCTTGGAAAGGGAGAGGCGAATACGTCTCACGGTTTGCTGCCGATGAAAGTTTCGCATTCCGAAGAAAAGCGCGAAGATCGACGGCTCGATGTTCTGACTGATGAAGACAACGGTCTCCGCATCATCGTTTCGCGTCTTGGAGCGGAACTGATCAGTCTGGCGCGAATAAACGAGGCGGGGAAGTGGACCGGTTTTCTTTATCGCGACAACGATCTCTCAACACCGACTCAGGGCTGGGCGAACCACGCAACCGTCATGGGCTATTATCTTCATCGGTTAAAAGATGGTCGTAGCCTTTACCGCGGCCGCGAAATCAGAGACGGCAATCACGGCTTCCTTCGCTCCAAGACGTGGCGTTTTGTGAGATTCTCGGATGAGGGTAGCGGCGCTTCATTGGAATACCAAATCACACCCGAGGATTTCTCTTCGACCGAATATCCACTGAAAGTGAGCGTGAATCTGACCTACAAGCTCGATACTAACAAACTGGATGTATTGTTTGAATTTCGGAATCATGAGCCGGAGTTGACCGCGCATGTGTCGTTCGGATTGCATCCGGGATTTGCGGCGACTTCGTTGGAAACCTTCCGCCTTCAAATGCCGAGGGGTTTCTACCGCAGATACTTTTCGCCCGGTAATTATTTGTCAGGGGAGACGCGCGAAATCGAATTCCCAGGTGGCGAAATGCCGTTTTCAAAGAAGGAATTGCCTGGCTCGATCATCCTCGAACTGATTGATGTTCGCAGACGCAATTTTTCCTATGTCGATCCGCCCAGCGGCCGATGGGTGACGCTGGATCTTACCGGCGTGCCCTATGTCACCCTGTGGTCCGATGGCGGACCATTTCTGTGCATCGAACCTTGCTGGGGACTCACCGATCATCACGAGCAGCGCCCGTTTGAGAACAAACAGGGCATTCAAACAATTTCGCCAGGAGGCAAGTTGCGCGCCTCCTTTAGCATGGCTCCGCAGCTCGCTTCGACTGATTAGTAGATGGCTTACTGCCGACTATTTCTTGCTTCTCACGTCTGACTTTTCTCTCCATGCCGGCTACTTCACTTCAGGCTCTCCTCGCGAAATCGATCGACTATGCGGGAATGTTCCCGCCTTGCAGCCTGGATCTTGAGTCAGCACTACGAAATCAGGCGCAATATGTCCGCTCTCCCGAAGCATGGATGCTCGGTGCATTCGTTCTTCCGATTGAACAATTCGATGCAGCCAGGCAATTCCTGTCTGAGTTCGATCCTTTGCACCCGCTGCACGTCGCGGCGCTCGGCCCCAAGACTGCGAATACGGATACATTCTTGGACGCGCTCGAAGGCGCTGATGCGGCGATTCGTTCGTTGTCGAGCAACGTCGATCTCGTGTCGATTAGTCATCTTGAAATGTTTTTACCGAACGAAGCAGATTCTGCATTGCTGGAGGAAGCGAGGGTCATCTTCGGTGATTTGCCAGTTTTTTGGGAAGCGCCGCCGGAAAGAGCGCAGCAAACCATTGCGTTGCTGGCCGCACACAACTCCGATGCGGAGTCGGCAACGTTCGGTTACAAATTGCGCACCGGCGGAGTGACGGCAGATGCGTTTCCAAGCTCCGGGCAGATCGCCGCGGCACTTGTGACGCCGGCGACGCATCAGCTCCCGATTAAGTTCACCGCAGGTCTCCATCATCCCATCCGACAGTTTCGCGATGAAGTGAAAACAAAAATGCATGGATTTCTTAATGTGCTCGGCGCCGCCGTTCTCGCGGCGGAGCATCGATGGGATGCACGACAAACGTCGATCATGCTGGAGGATGAAAACTCACATTCATTTTCGTTTACCGAGGATTTTTTCGCGTGGCGCGAATGGAAAATCAGTACCGAACGGCTGCAATATCGACGAAAATTCGTGGCCTCATTCGGCAGTTGCAGCTTCGATGAGCCCCGCGAGGATTTGCGCGCGCTAGGATTCCTGTAAGGTAGGGGCGGTTCACCTGAACCGCCCGCTCGGCGTAAACACACAACGGGCGATTGAGGTCAATCGCCCTGCCATTATGCCACTCGAATCATTCATCGACGTGCCAGCCGACTCCCATTTTCCGCTGGAGAATCTTCCCTTCGGCGTTTTCCAACCGAAAGGAGGGAACTCGCGCGTGGGAGTCGCGATCGGCGATTTGATTGTTGATCTCTCGATTCTCGAAGGGCTCGGTCATTTCCGGTCACCGGAATTTCAGGCACACCCAGTTTTTTCTGAGGATTCGCTCAATTCGTTTCTCGCCCTTGGCCGACCAGCGTGGCGAAAGACCCGCGAGATTCTTCAATATCTTCTCTCGGCTGAAACGCCAACGCTGCGTGATGACGTGCGGTTGCGCGAAAAAGCTTTTCACGCGCAAAAGGACGTCACGATGAAACTGCCGACGCGCATCGGTAATTACACCGATTTCTATTCGTCGTATCATCACGCGCATAACGTCGGCACGATGTTGCGCGGGCCGGAGAATGCGCTGATGCCAAATTGGAAATGGTTGCCGGTCGCCTATCACGGTCGCGCGAGTTCGGTTGTGATCAGCGGGACTGACGTGCGCCGTCCGCACGGACAAATCAAACCACCGGACGCTTCAGCGCCGGCTTTCGGGCCGACCAAAAGCCTCGATTACGAATTGGAAATGGCGTTCTTGATTGGTCCGGGTAATTCGTTAGGCGAACCGGTGCCGATCGATCGCGCGATCGATCACATATTCGGTTTTGTGCTGATGAACGACTGGAGCGCGCGCGACATTCAAGCATGGGAATACCAGCCGCTCGGCCCGTTCCTGGCCAAGAATTTTTGCACCAGCATTTCCCCTTGGGTGGTCACGCTGGAAGCGCTCGAATCATTCAGGAAATCGTTGCCGTCGCAGGATCCTGAGCCGCTCCCGTACTTGCGAGCCAAAAATGATTTCACGTTCGACATTCATCTCGAAGCGCGTTTGCAAACGTCGTCAATGGATTCGTCGTCCGTTATCACCCGCACGAATTTCCAAAATCTTTACTGGAGCATTGCGCAGCAACTCGCCCATCACACCGTCAACGGTTGCAACCTTCAGCCCGGCGATTTGCTTGCGAGCGGAACAATCAGTGGATCGAACGAAGAATCGCGCGGCTGCATGTTGGAATTGACCTGGCGCGGCGCGAATCCGTTAAAGCTGCCCAATGGCGAGACCCGAAAATGGCTCGAAGACGGCGATACACTCATCATCACCGGCTGGTGCGAAGGCGACGGCTACCGCATTGGCTTCGGGGAGGTAAGCGGAAAAATCTTATCTGCTGGATAGGTCAGTCCCGATTGATCTGTTTACCACTGAATCGGCAGATGTAGTGCCACGACCGCCGGACTGGCCGGAGAAACGAATGCTTTAATACCGCACGCGAACCAGAAATAATCCTTCCGCAGGAGCGGCAAGACGGGCTGGGCCGATCTCGGCGGAGCCCAGACGCGCAGTGGCATCTTCGATACGCATTTTACCAAGCGCGCATTTTAGCAGCGAGCCGACGATTAATCGGACCATTTTGTAGAGAAAACCGTCGCCATCGAACTCGATCGTCACGCACGGCCCCTTTTGCCGTACGCGCACAGAATAAATTGTGCGAATCGTGCTTTCCTCCGCCTCGCCACCGGACGAGTCCATCCGACCGGCGGACTTGGCGCGATTAGCAGCGAAGCCGGCAAAATTATGCGTGCCGGCGAAATGTTTTGCCCCCTTCTTTAGGACTTTGAGATCGAGATTGTGCGCGATGTGCCAGGCGCGACGATATTCAAATGGAGGCAAAACAGGCGCTGACCAGATTCGGTAGCGATAGATTTTTCGTTTTGCCGAGAGACGCGCGTGAAAATCGTTCGATACGTACTGGCACCGCATTATGCGTATTGCTGAAGGTAACAAGGCATTGAGCGCTTCGATCCAACGAGACGCTGGTAAATTCCCGTTCGGGAGATCGACGTGTGCGCATTGCGCGAGCGCGTGAACGCCTGCATCCGTTCGCCCGGCCCCGTGGACGCGCACGAGTTTGCCGGTGACGCGCTCAAACGCGTGCTCCAGATGATCCTGAATAGTGTTGCGATGAGATTGGCTTTGCCACCCGGAGAACGCCGCGCCGTCGTACGCTATGATCATTTTAAGTCTTCGGGACATGGGCAATGTGGCAATCGTGGTCGATGTTTGCGCCGCGACCTGGTCCACGTACCTGCGTGTGTCCCGAGTTTTTTTCCCTGCATCGCGCAATGCGCGATGCGCTGCGGCGGTGGTTAATCGTTCATCCCAGGTGACAACCGGGCACGGCAGAATCGCGCGCAGCTTTTCTACAAACTGGAGGACTTCAGTCGCGGCGGCCCCGATCTGACCATCCATTCGCCTGGGTAATCCTGCGACGACGTGGTCGACGTTCTTTTCGCGGACGATCTCCGCGATGCGGGACGGCGCCTGCTCATCCGCAGGAATGGTTTCCAGGGGATGCGCCAACGCTTGTAATTCATCGGACAGCGCTGTGCCGATACGCGCCCGGCCAAAATCGAGAGCCAAAATTCGATTCATTGCGCGTCACATCATTGCAGCTCCGGCGGAATTTTGCCGATAAGATCCTTGATCCTTTCGGCTTGGTGTCGGTGGCAAATCAGAAGTGCATCTGGCGTTCGCACGACGATGAGATCATTCACTCCAAGCAACGCGACGCTTGTGGCGTCTTCCTCGAAAACTATATTATTGCTGGAATCGAGCGCGGTGATGGCGCGGTTCGCGGCGTTTCCATGTTTGTCCTTCTCAAAATAATTAGCTACTGCTCTCCAGCTTCCGATGTCATCCCAGTCGAAGCTGGCCTCCACTACAAGGACGCGGTCCGCCTTTTCCATGATCGCGTAATCGAATGAAATGCGCGGGAGTTTACTGAAGCGCTCGCGCAAAGCCTTCTCAAAGTTCTCCGGAGCTCGAATTTGGGAAATGTAATCCGCCAGCTCCGGTGCGTGACGGTTGAATTCGCGGAGCACTGTAGGGACCGACCAGACGAACATCCCCGCATTCCACCGGAAATTTCCCTTTCGCAAAAATGATTCAGCAAGGTCTAGGTTGGGTTTTTCGCGAAAGCGCAGGACCCGATGAATCGCATCGTTGTCTGCGCGTTTGCGCAGGTGGACCGGCTTCCCTTGCTCGATGTAACCGAATCCGGGACACGCCCATGTCGGTTTGATGCCGATCGTTACAAGCTCGCTTGTTTCCTCGGCCGCGTCGCACGCTAAAGCGAGCGTTTCCTGAAAAGCCGCTTGGTTTGTAATCACGTGATCGGCGGGAAGCACGAGCATGATGGCTGCGTGATCGCGAGCCGCCACCCAACCGGTGCCGAGCGCGACTGCAGCAGCGGTGTCGCGCTTGGCCGACTCGGCCACAATGTTCTCGTTGGGAAAATCCCCGAGCAATTTGCGAACTGCGCCTTCCTGTTCTGTGTTCGTCAGGATCAGAATGCGCTCGGCCGGAATAAGACCGTCAAGCCGCGCCAAAGTTTCTTCGAGAAGAGTTTTGTTTGAAACCAGCCGCAGCAGTTGTTTGGGACGCGCCCGCCTGCTTAAAGGCCAAAACCGTTCACCGCTGCCACCGGCGAGGATCAGCGCGTAGATCGAATTAGGCATGTCGATGCGAAAATGGGAGGGATCTTTCTGGTCGCGAAAATTGCCGTTTCTTTTTCCGAAACGCGACGTATATGGTAGGCGATGTCTTTCCCCATATCCATTTCAAAAACCGCCGAACAGCTTCCCGTTGATCCGTTGCTTGTCGTTACGCGGACCGCTATTGGTCTTGGCCTAGGCCTGTTAATGGCCGATAAAATCAAACCTTCGATCCGACAAGCGGCAGCGATTGCCCTTGTTGCAATTGGCGCTTTGGCGGCGGCGCCTTGGCTCGTAAAAATCACCTTAGGGCAGATCAATCGCTCCGAATGGGGCAGCCGCGCCCGTTTACGTTCCATTCGCGGTGATTCTGGATACAACGACGATTCAGAATTCTATTAGCCATCTGTAGCCGGGCTTGGTGATGGCGGCTTGTCGGCTACAGAAATGCTTCGGCGACGGAATCCGCCAGCGCTTTGCCTTTTCGAGTTAGCACGAAATTTCCGTTCGATTCTCGAAGTAGGTCGAGTGCGATAAACTCATTCGTTTGTGGCGCGAAATGCTTCAGGTCCGAAGCAGAAACCCCGTCGCGCGTGCGCAGCGTAAGCGCGATTCGCTCCATGCGTTTCATTTCGTCCGTTAGGGTTTCCCCCGGTCCACGCGGTGATTGGGCGGAAAGAACGCGGTCAATGTAGATTCGATAATCACAGACGTTCTGCCAGCGCCGCGTATCGACTGTCGAAACGGCACTTGGCCCGATGCCCAGATAATCTTCGCCCAACCAATAGGCGCGATTGTGAACTGACGAAAACCCAGGACGCGCATAGTTTGAGATTTCGTAATGTTCGTAGCCAGCGTTTTCCAGGATGGACATCGCCATGTCGAAGAACTCAGCGTCCCCGTCTGCGTCCTGTCGAAATTCACCACTGGCGTGCCGGACAAAGAATTCCGTATCCTCCTCATAAGTCAGACAATAAGCAGAGACATGCTCCGGCTGGAGAGCGACGCTTGTTCCCAGCGTCGCTTTCCACTGGTCGATTGTCTGACCTGGTAATCCGAACATGAGATCGACATTGATGTTCGAGAACCCTGCTGCACGCAGGCTTCGAAACGATTCTTCCGCCTGTCGCCCGTTATGGTCGCGTCCGAGCAGCTTGAGCAGTTCGTCCTCCCATGACTGAACACCGAGACTGACTCGAGTTACTCCCAGTTTGCGAAGAAGCGCTGCCTTCCGCATGGATACGCTCCCGGGATTCGCCTCGATCGTCCACTCTTCGAGAAATGACAGATCGAGCCGTTCGCGAAAGCCCCGCAACAGAAATTCCAATTGCGCAGTGGTAAGCGCTGTCGGCGTGCCACCACCGAAGTAGATGGTTTCAGGCGATATCACAAAACTTCTGCGCGTCTGGTCGAGCTCGCGCAATATCGCTTCACAAAAGCGCCACGTCTGCGAACGATCGAGCAAATCTTTGTAGAACGCACAATACGGACAGATGCGCGCGCAGAAGGGGATGTGAACGTAAAGGTGGCGGATTGAGGCGTCTGTAGCGGCAGGCATGTCGCCTGACTTGGCGCGCGGTTCCGAGGCCGACACGGCTGCCACCACAGCGCCAGGGTTGTGATTCCTGCTGTTACTCATAGAATCCGTTTGCCACTGTGAAGCGATCTTGCTGATGCGAAACGTAGCTCTCGTTCTCTTTTGCGCCGTAAATTCTGCAGTGGCGCAGACACCTCAGACCGCGCCAACGCCTTCGATTGTGTATGCTGTGCACAATCCTGCTGCAATCAAAGATTACAAGACTAACCCGCGCGTTGTGTATGAGATGGTGAACCGGCTTGTTCTCGCCGCTACCGGACAGTCTGACGTGTCGAAGGCGTGGGCGTCGTTGGTTTCCCCAAACGACACGATTGGAATTAAAATTTGCGCAGCAGGCGGCGACCTTTTCACAACGCACCACGATATCGTAAATGCGGTTGTCGATGGTCTTGTGGCAGCTGGCCACCCCCGCAGCAGCATAATTGTTTGGGATCGCTCTCTTGGGGGAATCAAGGGAGCCGGTTATCGGCCGGGAATTGATGGTTACCAGCTACAAGCAATTGCGCCGCACGACGGATATGATCCAAAAGCCGTCCTGTCGGCCCCTTTACTTGGGAAACTGGTTTGGGGCGATTTCGATTACACCGGTGACATAACGAAAGTGCCCATTCTTTCTGATACAGAGAACACCAGTAATTTGAGTCATTTTTCGAAGATCCTGTCGACCGGAGTTACCAAGGTTATCAACCTCCCGGTGATGAGTATCAGTGAAACGAATGGAATCGCCGGTTGCATTTACAACATGACAATCCCGAACATTGACAATTGGCGTCGTTTTGCGCAGGGCTCGCGTTTTGGCGCGGAAAGCCTTGCAGAAATTTATTCTAATCCACTCATCGCAAAGAAGGTGGTCTTCAATTTGATGGATGGCTTGATCGCGCAATACGCAGGCGGGCCGCAACCGCAACCGAATTACGCCGTTCATAATGCCACGCTGTACGCAAGCAAGGACCCGGTCGCTTTGGATGCTATCGCCCTGAAGCGTTTGGAAGAATGTCATCAATTTCCCATACCGGCATCACCGATGCCGGCTACAGGCGATGAGCGTGGTGCCCTCCATTGCTATTCGAGCACTACAGACAGTGATTCTGCGCTCGGTCTCCCGCTCGTTTTATCTTTCGATTCGATTTTTACCGGCGCAATTGCGTGAACCGATTGCGCTGGCGTATCTGCTCGCGCGGACGACAGACAGCGTCGCCGACACGCCCGAAATTTCTAACCTCGTGCGGATCGAGACTTTGAAGATGCTCTCCGACGGCGTGCAAAGTAAAGCTTCGCGCGATGTTGTTATCAACCTGATCGCGTCATTTATCCCGCTACAGTCGAACAAGAGCGAACGGCAATTGCTTGAGTCCTTGCCTGATTGCCTGGATTGGCTCGAGCAACTCGAGGAAGCTGATCGCAACGACATTCGGTTGGTGCTTGAGAAAATCACGCGCGGTCAAATGCTCGATCTGCAGCGTTTCAATAACCCGCAGGAAATTCGCGCGCTCGGCACGGCTGCCGACTTGGATGAATACACTTATCTGGTTGCCGGTTGTGTAGGTGAATTTTGGACGCGACTAGGTTTTCGGCATGTTCGGAACTTCGCCGGCCTAAGCGAGGACCAGATGCTCGCGCTCGGCAAGCGCTATGGGATGGCGCTCCAGCTAATTAATGTACTGCGCGATGCCGGGTCCGATCTTCGAGCCGGCAGATGTTATTTTCCGGAATTCGAATTACGCGCCGCGCATCTGATCCCGTCGCAGATTCTTTCCGAATCAGAACGCTTTCAGCCCGTTTACGAAAGCTGGCTGGAGAAAGCAAAAGCCGGGCTTGAGTGCGGGATGCAATATTCGCGCGCGATCCAAAATGGCCGTGTCCGTGCAGCGACAGTTCTGCCGGCCTTGATCGGTGCACGCACGCTTGCGCTTTTACACGCGGCTGGTCCCATGGCGTTGCAGCACACCGTGAAAGTTCCGCGCAGCGAAGTGCGCGCGATGATTGTGTCGTTAACCCTCACTCTTGCATCGCGTAGACATATCAACACGATGTTTAAACAATTATCCAGGTAGGGCGATTGACCCAACCGCCCGCAGCGCGATCCGTTCAGTGTGTCGGGCGATTCAGGTGAACCGCCCAACCGACAGAAAATAATTTTGCTGTCGCTCAGTGATCGGTCGCTCGAGCCGCTCCAGCACTAGGAGCATGTCTTCCCAAACCTTGCGTTTCTCCGAAGGGGCCTGATTTCGAAGAAGATACGCAGGATGATACGTGATCATGAGAGGAATGCCGTTGTAAGCGTGCCAGTGGCCCCGCAGTTCCCGCATTGTCCCACGCATCCCCAGCAGCCCTTCCACCGCGACTGCGCCGAGCGCGACCAATACTTTGGGCTGAATAATTTCGATCTGTTCCACCAAATACGGTCGGCAGGTCTGCATTTCAATCGGCGTGGGTGCGCGATTTCCAAATGCGCCCGCCGGCGTATCCGGTCGGCACTTAAGGATGTTTGCGATGTAGACGTCTTCGCGCGCGAAGTTCATCGCCTTGAGAATTTTCGTCAGCAATTGTCCGGCACGTCCGACAAATGGTTCACCTTGTTTGTCCTCGTCGATGCCTGGCGCCTCGCCGATGAACATCAAATCAGCGTCCGGATTTCCCACGCCGAATACGGTTTGTGTGCGCGAACAGGCGAGATGCGCGCATTTCGTACAAGCGCGAACACGCGCGCGTATCGGCTCGAGTAATTCCGCTTTGTTGGACGCCGGTTGTAGCTGTGGCTCGGTAGGCCACGGGACGCCTCTAGTGTTAGTGGTTTGAAGTTGCGCGAGCATAATTCTCGATGCTCGCGGCAAATGATCATTCGTCTGGCGAATTTTTGCCAGTGCTGCGATCACGAAATCGAGAGCTGGCTGCGTCATTTGCGCGAATCATGCGAAATTTTGCGCGCAGACGCAATCTCTTTGATGATGGACCGATGACCGCGCGCCTAAGCGATTATGACTACGATCTCCCAAGGGAATTGATCGCGCAGCGCCCGCTTCAGCGCCGCGAAGATTCTCGCATGATGGTGCTTCATCGCGATCGGCAGACAATCGACCATTGCCAATTTCACGAACTAAAAAAGTTTCTGCGGTCGGGTGATCTGCTTGTCTTAAACGACACTCGCGTTCTCCCAGCGCGACGATTCTCGGACGATGGCGTTGTTGAATTTTTGTTTCTTGAACACCTCGGTCCGAAGCGCTGGAAGTGCCTACTAAAACCGGGCCGCAAAATGCGCGTTGGCGCGGCAGCGAGGATCAACGGAGTCACTCTGCGGGTTGAGGAGATCACAGATGGCGGCGCGCGTATCGTAACATTGGATGAAGATATCGATCCTTATGCCGGTGGCTCGATGCCGTTGCCGCCGTATATCAACCGGTTGAGCGATGAGAAGGATGCAGCGCGGTACCAGACTGTCTTCGCGAATGCGGCTGGCGCGATTGCCGCGCCCACGGCCGGTCTTCATTTTACTCCGGAAATATTGAGCGAACTTCCGCACACCTTCGTAACTCTGCACGTCGGACCGGGAACATTTCTGCCAGTGCAATCGGATAACATCGCCGAGCATCGCATGCATTCCGAGCACTTCTCCATTTCGCCAGAAGTCGCACGCAGGATCAACGATGCGCGCCGGATCATCGCGGTTGGAACGACAACGGTGCGCACGCTCGAATCAGCACGGGGCGCGGACGGAAAAGTTCAAGCGCAAGAAGGCGCTACAGATTTGTTCATTTATCCGCCGTACGAATTTCGCATGGTTGATGTTCTGCTGACGAATTTCCATCTGCCGCGCTCGACTCTGGTGATGCTGGTGAGTGCATTTGCCAGTCGGGAGTTCTTGCTGCGCGCGTATGAGGAAGCAATTCGCCAACGCTATCGCTTCTACAGCTACGGCGATTGCATGCTGATTCTGTAACCTCCCTCTTCCGCTTCCTCTGAATCTTCTAGAACAAAGAGAGCAGAAGCTGAGGAAGAGGAAGATTGCGCTGTCGCAGATTGTGCTATTTTCCGGTCCAATGTCCGATCAACCCAGAGGCGAGCTGGTGATTCAAACGATTGCCATGCCGAAGGACACAAATCCGACCGGCGACATTTTCGGCGGATGGTTGACCTCGCAAATGGACCTTGGCAGCGGGATTCTTGCTGCGAAAACCGCACAAGCGCGAGTCGTCACCGTGGCGATGGAAGGGATGTCGTTTCTCGAACCGGTGCGGGTAGGGGACACCGTGCGGTGTTATGCGCGAGTCGAGAAAATCGGGCGGACGTCGATGACGATTCCGGTAGAGGTGTGGGTAACGCGTTACATGACGGGCGAGGAGCGCCGCGTTACACACGGCGTCTTTACTCTAGTCGCTGTTGACGAATTTGGGAAACCGATCCCGGTGAAGCGTGGCAGCGCGTAAGAGAAATGCCGAATGCGAAATGTCGAAGCTCGAAGGAACAACTGGAGCCCTAATGACGAAAGATTCATCGATTTCGCGCTTAGGATTTCGCGCTTTGTCATTCATTCGTCATTCCTCATTCATGCTTCGTCATTTTACCGCCAGCTGTTAGTTCGAACCGATGGCCAATTTCGCCTATCTTTTCGAGCGATTCCCGTCATTCGGACAAACATTTTGCTATCGCGAAGTGGCTGAGCTCGCGCAGCAAGGGATCACGCCGCCAATTTTCTCGATCCGCGATCCGAAAGATGAGCCGCCGCAGGATTGGGACAAGGACATCGTCCAACGTGTCCATTATCTACCTGAGGAGAAGGAACTGCTGGATAATGTTTGCCGTGTTCGGAAAAAGGGAAAACTCACGGCGAATATCGTGGCTGCTCTCGATGAATGGGCCCGGCGCACGGATTTTCTTAGGCTCTATCAGGCTGTTCACGTCGGGCTGCGCCTGCAAGAACTAGGGATTCGGCACGTTCACGCGCACTTTGCGGGGATGGCGGCGCGGGCCGCTTTCTGGATTCACAGATTTTTTCCAGTCACGTTTAGCTTTACGGCGCACGCCAACGACGTTTTTGTGCCGCGACCGTTCGAGATTGGTCTTGATAAGCTCGTGGATGCAGCGCGCGTAATTGTCACCGAGACCGATTACGCTGCGCAATTTTTGCGGGAGCAATTTCCGAAACGTGCCAATATCGTTCATCGCATTTACAATGGCTTGAATCTCGCTGAATTCGGACAGGCTGATTTTTCTTCTACTCCGCCGCTGATGGTGGCCGTGGGTCGCTTGATTGCAAAAAAAGGATTCGCCAACTTGATCCACGCCTGCGGATTGCTTGTGCAGAGCGGAAAAGCGTTCCAATGCGAGATCATTGGTGAAGGTCTGCTCGAAAATGAATTCCGCGCGCAAATCGAGAAGCTGAATCTGCAAGATCGCGTCACACTGTCCGGCGCTAAACCGCAGCGGGAGCTCCGGCAGCGTCTGGCGACCGCAAACGTTTTTGTATTGCCAAGTGTTGTCGACGCACAGGGCGGGATGGACAATCTTCCCACAGTTATCATGGAAGCAATGGCGGCCGGGTT
>QHMR01000019.1 GCA_003217875.1 Verrucomicrobiota bacterium | reverse complement strand
CAGTCAGCCCGGCCTGGAGCAAACACAGAAGACAAAGTCCGTTGTTCAAACATAACGCCGTGTCACATCGCGGGCACTCGTCCGGCTCATGCGTGATCGCTGGGAGCAGATCAGTGAAGCCATAGAGTATCATTGGGGAAAGGCAAATCGTAGGAGCGCAGGGTAAATCATTTATCTGGCTTGCTCCGAACTGGCCGCGAGCGCACCGCAGAGGTGGCGGAGTTCATCCTCAATGTCAGCAGGATTCTCCACTGTCTGTGCCACTTCATCGCGCAACAACCAGCGGTAGCGCTGCCGCATGCGATAAAGTAACTTTTTCACCGTACCCTGGGGAACCCCCGACTTCGTGGCCAAACTCGCGCACGAGACATCGTCCCGCTCCACCGTGAGGTAGGCGCTTAAGACATCGAAAACTCGACGCCGCCCCTTGCGTTCGCATTCCTCGCGGAGGCGTCGAAGCGCGCGTTCCACGACCGTCGCCGCCCAGCGCACATCGAAGAGTCGCTCCGCGGGCAAGGAAGTAAGCGTCTGCGTTGACATCGACAATTCCGACGGCGCCTCAGACATCCAGGCGTCCCACGAAATGAAGCTCACGTCCCCTCCGCGTTTGCGGGCATGAATTTTGTCGGCGGCGTCATTGAGAAAGTTCTTGAGCGACTTGAGCAGCAGCGAACGGAAACGGCCGCGGCTGGGGTCTGCATTCTTAAGCCAATCACCTTCCAGTATCATCACAAAGAAATCCTGCGTGAGGTCCTCGGCGTCCTGGGTCGAATAACCACGTCGGCAGATGAAAGCAAAAATCGGCCGCCAATAGATGCGGCAAAGCTCGGCGAGTGCTGCACGGGTTTCCTGCTCTTTGCTTTTGGAGCCGCCACCGGAAACAATCAGGCTCCAGCGCGTGGTGACGAACGCGCCCGGCCTGACGGTTCCTTCGTTCGCACTGGCTGAGCTCAAGACCGGGGATTTTAGTGAGATTCGCCTTGTTGAGCAAGGCCAAATCACGGCGATGCGCCGATCCCTCACCTCGCTCCGTTTGTTCATTATCACAAGGCGATCCGCGCGGAATCTGGTCTGCCAAATTACCAGCGGGAGCGGAGCCTCGCGACTGCAAGGCGTCCGCTACCGCATGGATTGTCGCTTGCTCGCGAGCAAGCGGCCCTGCCGTTAACGCGGACTGGGCGGCTTTGCCGGAGGCCTCCGCTGAGGGCAGGGCCGATTCGTTGATTTCGGGCGAAACGTCCGAAATTTGTACTACTAAGCCACTTTCAAATTCCAGAGATCGTGCCTCCGGCAAAAGTCCATCGAGTTCCACCCGGAAGGAGCGCCGGCGCGACATCACGGCGGCCACGGAGATCAAGTGTAAAGTCGAGAGTTTCACAGCGGGTGGCTGATTCTTTCAAGAACTTCTACTTCTAAAATTTTAAAGAGGGCAATCGTTGCGGCGAACCAGACGTTTCAATCGCTTCTCGATCTCGACGCGCAGGTGGCGAAGGCTGCGGATCTGATCGAGGAATCTTTGCGCGCTGGAAACAAATTGCTCGTCTGCGGCAATGGCGGCAGCGCGGCTGATGCGTCCCATTTTGCAACAGAGTTTGTGGTTCGCTTTACGAAAGATCGCCCAGCCTACCCGGCAATCTGTCTTTCCGGCGATGGCGGGCTACTCACTGCTGCGGGCAACGATTATGGATTCGATGAGATTTTCGCTCGCCAGGTAGCGGCATTTGGCCTGCCGGGGGACGTGCTGATTTGCCTGACGACTTCCGGTAAATCGAGAAATGTCGAGCGCGCTCTGGAAGAAGCGAAAGCCCACAAGCTGAAAACAATTGCCTTCCTCGGTCGCGACGGCGGTTCAACCATTGGCATGGCCAATGTCGATCTTTTGGTTCGCAGCGATTCCACTGCCAGAATTCAGGAAGCGCACCAGCTTCTGCTCCACGTGCTATGCGAGACGATCGAATCCTGTTTAGCAGAAAACAGTCTGTAGAGGCGGGCGTGTCGCCTGCATTGCAACAGAAGGAAGTAGCCCACACGGCTGACCCACAGCGTTACTCGGATTTCTTCAGCAGCCGCTCGCGTTCGGAAGCAAGGAACTCGCTTCCAAATGCGTTCGCGTTTTGCTCCCAAGCGATGACCGGGTGGCAGGTTTTCGATACAGCCAAACATGCATTCGAGTAGCGCTTCGTCCCGCATTCACGCGGCCTGGTTTGGCGTGCATTTCTTCTCCTGACAGCAGTTTGCTTCGCCGGATTGTTCTCGTTGGTCGCGGATGGCACGACCTTATTGCCGTCAGCGCTCGACAAGTACGCGCGCAAGGCTGAGTCGATTGCGGCATTCGTCACCAACATCCTAACACACATGCCTAACGAACAGACCGCGGAGAGAAGCTATTCGCGGGTGTTAGCCATCTAAGCGTCACACATCAAAGGCGTTGGAGTGTAATGCTTTTCAGTATAGTTACCATTAGCGTTAGGGTGCGATGGTCGGGGCTACGAAGTGACCGGACGAGATTTAAGGCTGTGTGACTAGTTGGAACGGAGCCGCCGCTCCAAGGAAGGAGACGCCGAAGCAAGAGGTAGACCAGCGCTGGTATCTCAAGCAGGCCCGGAAGCTTTATTGACATCGCTCTTTGTCCACTTCTTTGTCCACCGACGATATTTTTTTAGCGCATTTGGGAACGCTTGAGATAAAGCTCGTCCAACGATTTTACCTATGAAAAGCGCTTGAGAGCAGGTGAGCGAACGTGAGCGAAATCGGCGAGTTCTCATTGCGAACGAGACGCTCTACCAACTGAGCTATACCCCCACCGTCGGCAAATATATTACCACGAGCGGCTCGATTCTTCATCAAGCGAAACGGACTTTGTTTTTCCGGCTCAAACACATTACCAGCCGCCGCCGTCGACCCCGATAATAATACGAGCGATGCGAAAGAACAATTGCAGTGGCCGCTTTCGCGCTTAAGGTGCGCTCTTCAATTCTCGGCATGCTCCAGACAATTCTTGCTCAAGCTCAAAGCGCGGCGCCTCAGGCAGTCCCCGGCGCCGGTATCGGCTCATTTTTTATCCCGCTGATTTTCATTTTCATCATCATGTATTTTGTGATGATCCGGCCGCAGAAAAAACGGCAGCAACAGCAACAACAATTAATCTCGAGCATAAAGACAGGCGACCGGGTAGTGACCAATGCCGGCATTCACGGTCTGATTTCCAATGTGAAGGAAAACACCGTGCTAGTGAAGGTGGCCGACAACGTAAAGATCGAAATGGAGAAATCGGCCATTACAAATGTGCTGAAGGAGAGTTAAATCATTAAATCGTTGGCTTGTTAAAACCGATGACTCCGGCACTTACGTTTTTTGTTGGCCTCGGAATGCTGATCCTCTTCGGATGGTACTTCGCCACTGATCAAGGACCGCGGAAACGCCTGCTAGCCACCACGCTGATGGTGTTGCTTGTCGTTTTCAGCGTCGCTGCGATCTGGCCGCCACAAAAAAAGATCGCGCTTGGTCTCGATATTCAGGGCGGCACATCATTCCTGATCCGGCTCGTGCCCGGCGACAAGCAGATCACGAAGGGAATGCTTGAACAGGCAGTGGAGGTCATTCGGAAACGGATTGACACTTTTGGAGTCAGTGAACCGATTATCAGTCCTGTCGGCAGTGATCGGATTCTTGTCCAGATTCCGGGGCTGGACACTGCAAAGATTCAGGAAGCGCGCGACCAGCTGTCGCGCGTGGCGAAACTCGAGTTCCGTCTAGTTTACCCCGATAATGGGGAAAAATTAAGAGCCATCGACGAAGGCAAGGATGTCATTCCGCCTGAATACCGGATCGACACTCACAAACTCGCTGCAGAAGGCGGATCGATGACCAACGAGTTCGGTGAGACCGTCGCCGGCTCCAAGGAAAAACCCAAAGAAGAACGGTTGCTGGTAAAAAAGAAAGCTGACTTGTCCGGCGATCGCGTTTCAAGCGCGGGTGCCTCCTACGAAAAAGATGGCTGGGTAGTCCATTTGCGCTTTGATCCGGAGGGCGCCAAGAAGTTCGGCGACATCACAGCCGCGCATGTTCATCATCGCTTTGCGATTGTGCTTGATGGAGTCATCCAATCTGCGCCCGTCATACAGGATGCTATCTACGGTGGCGACGCGCAAATCACGGGAAGATTTACTGAAGAAGAAGCCCGCGGTCTGGCGAGTGTGCTCGAGAACCCGCTGCAAACACCGGTGAGCATCGAGGAAGAGCGCAGCATCTCGCCGACTCTCGGCCTGGATTCGATCCGCGCGAGTATTCTCGCCGGCTTGGTCGGACTGGTCATCACGCTGATCTGCGTAGCAATCTACTACAAAATTCCAGGCCTTGTCGCAAATCTTGCTCTGATCATCAATCTCATTCTGCTCGTGGGCGCGCTGACGATGTTCCACTTCGTGCTCACATTGCCCGGCATTGCCGGCATCATTTTGACAATTGGTCTTTCAGTGGACGCGAACGTGCTCATTTACGAGCGATTGCGCGAAGAAATGGCCCTCGGAAAATCGCTCAAGGTCGCCCTGAACACGGCCTATGAGAAAGCGTTTAGCTCGATTTTCGACGCAAACGTAACGACGCTAATTACCGCGGCGATTTTGTTTTGGAAGGCGACTGGGCCGGTGAAAGGCTTCGCGATTTCGCTTACTCTCGGGATCCTGGCGTCGTTGTTCACTGCCCTCATCGTGGGGCGGAGCTGTCTCGGCTGGCTTGTCGATACAGGACGGCTCAAGCGTATCTCGATGTTGCATTTGATTTCATCGAAAAACATCAACTTCCTCGGCAAGGGGTTCATCGCCTGCATGATCTCACTCGCGCTGCTGTTGGCCGGTGCCGCCGCATTCTACATTCGCGGCGAGAAAAATTTCGGCGTCGATTTTCGCGGTGGCGATCTGATTACATTGAGCGCACCGGGTAAGATCGACATCGGACAGGTGCGCAACGCGCTTAAGCCAATCGGGTTTGCCGATGCTTCAATCCAGGAATCCACGCAAGGAGGCAAGAGTTACATCACCATCCGCACTCCGCTGAACACGAGCGACAGGGTGGAAAAACAAATCATGCAGACGCTCCCAAGCGCCGGCTTTAATGTGGAAGGTTCGGAACGAGTCGGCGCACTTGTGGGCGGTGAGTTGGCAAAGAGTTCATTGATTGCGCTCGGTCTCGGCATCCTCGGCATTTTAATTTTCGTAACGTTCCGCTTTGAGCTTTCCTTTGCGGTAGGCGCGATTGTCGCCTTGCTGCACGATGTGCTGATGACGGTCGGTATGTTCGCGCTTTTCGGCCGCGAACTTACGCTCACAATGGTCGGCGCAGTACTAACAATCGCGGGTTATTCCATTAACGACACCATCGTCGTGTACGACCGGATACGTGAAGGGCTGGCTAGCGGGCGACGTGGAACCATCGAGGAGATAATGAACTCGAGCATTAACCAAACGCTCAGCCGTACGATTCTGACAAGCACAGTCACGTTGATCCCGATTTTCTGTCTGTTTTTGTTTGGCGGCGCCGTGCTACGCGACTTTTCCCTCGCCATCATCATTGGCGTGGTCGTAGGCACGTACTCTTCAATTTTTATCGCTTCGCCAATTGTGCTGTGGTGGTCACGTGCCCGCGGGCGCGGCGCTGCTGCACTCCGGCGCGAAGTAACCGAAAAAGCCACGACTGCCGCCAATCCTCTCGCGCAGCGCTAAAGCGGCTACTCCGTCCGCGTTTTCCTAGGACATTTGACGAGGTCGTCCGCTCCGAGTAGGCTCGGGCTCGCCCGTTTAAAATTCCATTCGTTATTCGAGGGAGTGATTATCGATGCCAGAAGTAATTGTTCGTAAAGGTGAACCTGTTGATCGCGCATTGAAGCGGCTGAAAAACAAGCTAGATGCCGAAGGTATTCTCGAGGAGGTCCGCCGTTTGCGTGCCTTCGAGACGCCTTCCCAAAAGCATCGCCGGAAGGCGAAAGCCAACGCCAAGCGCGGTAAAATGAGGTTTCGGTTTAATCCATCGTAACAAGGTTAAAATGTTAAGAAGCTAAAACGTTGGGCCGAGGCAGCAGTTCTCGTTGTAACGATTTAGCTTTTTTACAATTTAACTTTTCTCAGCGTTCTTCTCTGTAAAAAGTTCCCTGATCGCCTGCACCAAGCCATTGATATCGTGCCGGCGCGCCTCGACATCGACTTTGAGCCCCTGATCGCGCACAGTCTTTGACGTGATCGGCCCAATGCTGGCGATTCGCATTCCCTGTGGCCAGGATAGTCCAAGAGCGAGAAAGTTTTCTACAGTTGAAGAACTGGTGAACGTGATCAAGTCGGCTCCGTCCTCTGCCAGTTGCCGACGCGCGCCGCTCGTGTCGCGCGTTTCCGGCACCGTCCGATACGCAAACCCTTCGTCCACGATCGCTCCCAAAGCCGAAAGTTCTTTGGGAAGCGTGTCACGCGCTTTCTCCGCGCGCACTAAAAGAATCCGCAAATTTTCGATGCTTCCCTGCTTTTTGAATTCACGCACTACTGCTTCCGCCACGAATTCGTCCGGCTGAAGATCCACGTGCAGATGAAAGTCTTTCACGCGCTGGGCCGTCGCGGGTCCGATCGCAGCAATGCGCACGCCGCCGATCTCACGGGCATCATCGTACAGCTTGAAGAAAATATCGAAGAACGCTTCGACGCCGTTTGCACTCGTGAAAACGATCCAGTCATAGACATGCACGTCCTGTACCAGCTCCGCGAATTCGCGTAAGTCGCTGGGCGGCTCGATTCGAATCGTTGGCAGCTCGATCACATGAGCACCCAGGGCGCGCAATTTGTTGCTTAACACGCTCGACTGCTTTCGGGTCCGCGTAATGACAATTCTTTTCCCCAGGAGCGGCCGTTTTTCATACCAATTGAGATTGTCCCGCAAGGCCACAACTTCTCCAAATATGACTACCGCCGGCGCTTTGAAATCGCTGGCTACAGCTTTTTGGGCAATGTCTGAAAGGGAGCCTGTGAGCGTTTCCTGTTGGCCAGTCGTAGCACAGCGAACGAGGGCGACCGGCAAATCGCTGCGCACGCCGTGTTTCATCATTTCGCTGGTGATGGATCCGAGACGTTCCACGCCCATCAACATGACCTGCGTGCCACCAAGTTTTGCGAGGGCGGCGTAATCGATTGCACTTTCTGATTTCGCTGGATCTTCGTGTCCCGTAAAGAATGTCACGTGCGAATTGTGCGCTCGATGCGTCATTGGAATACCTGCGTAAGCCGCGCCGGCGATGGCCGAGGTGATCCCGGGCACAACTTCAAATGGGATTCCCGCCTCGGCAATCGCCTGCGCTTCTTCCGCTCCTCGGCCGAACACGAACGGATCCCCACCCTTTAATCGAACGACCTGCTTTCCTTCACCTGCTTTCTCGATTAGCAGAGCATTGATTTCCCGCTGGCCTAGATTTTGGTCCTCGCCGGGTTCCTTTCCGGCATAAATGATTTCTGCATCCTCTCGCGCCCAACTGAGCATTTCCGGATTTGCCAAATGATCGTAAACGATTACATCCGCATTCTCGATGCACTCCTTTGCGCGCAAGGTGACCAAGCCAGGATCGCCCGGCCCAGCGCCAACCAGATAAACTTTCCCACTCTTACTGATGCTCATGCGGCGGGCCGTACCCTTGCGCGAAGGCTGGTGCTCCTAATCGACTCAATAGCTCTGCTGCGAGGCGTTCGGGATCAGCGGGCGCGCCTTCTATTGCGGCTTCACGCGGGTCCATCGCGCTTCCCATGAACAACTGCACACGCATTTTCATCTTGCCGTTATCAATGTTTGCGACGACACCCACTGGACAGTCGCAGTCACCTTGCAAACGACGAAGAAATTCTCGCTCCGCTCGCAAACAAAGCAACGTTTCGCGATGGTTTATGGGAGCGACGACTGCCTTTGCGCTTTGATCGTCGGTGCGAACTTGAACGGCAATTATTCCCTGACCACCGGCCGGCAAAAAAATTTCGTCTGGGAGCATTTCGAGAAAAAATCGCCGGCCTTCAAAACTGATTTCCGCACGACTTAGCAACATACCCAGGCGTTCAAGACCTGCGCGAGCTAACACGACGGCGTCCCACTCGTTTTCGGCCAGTTTTCGCAGGCGAGTCGGCACGTTGCCGTGAAGATCGACAAGCTGGAGATCTACGCGTTTCCACAGCAGCTGATGTTTTCTTCGCACACTGCCAGTTGCCACTATTGCGCCGCGTGGAAGGGCACCGAGACCCTCCGGATGTTTGGAGACCAGCACGTCACCCATCGGCGCGCGGGGCAAAACTGCCGCGATTTCTACGCCCGGGTTTGTTTCGCTTGGCAGGTCCTTTGCACTGTGCACCGCAACATCCACTTCTCGGGCAAGAAGGGCGCGCTCGATTTCTGCCGTAAACAATCCCTTTCGTCCTGCGCGCGGATCGATGACTCTGGTTTTGTCGCCTCTTGTCGCAACAATTTTGGTCTCGATCGTTATGCCCGGATTTGCGCGTCGAATCGCTTCCTCGACCAGCAGAGTTTGCGCGCGCGCGAGTTCGCTGCCGCGTGTGCCCAGCACAATGTTTTTAACCATCGCGGGAATCTAGCTCGCGAGAGTGTGGACGGGAAGCTACCAGCTTCTCCTACAATTCCGATGCCCGCAGCGAATTTTCGCCAGGCAAGGGATGCTCGGTTTTTCGAGCGGCGTCGTTCAATCCTCGAGAAAGCGAATCGACAAAATCCGTGACATGTTCTGCAATGATCGCTTCTGCTGCGACAACCTGTTGGCGTCGAAGCTCGAGCGATTGCTCCGCAACAGATCGTATCGAATCGATGTCGTAAAGATAAACACCTTCCATTTCGTTTACACTCGGGTCGACGTCACGGGGCACCGCGATGTCGATGATAAAAAGCGGATGATCCAAGCGGTCGCGCAGCAGCGGCGCAAGTTTCTCGGTTGTCAGCAACGGAGTTTCCGACGTCGTCGACGTTATGAAAATATCGATCTCACGGCATTGTGTTTCCCACGTTTCGAACGGAATAGCACGGCCGCCCACTGCACGCGCTAGCTCGCATGCGCGATCCATCGAACGGTTGGTGACGCGAAGATCGGTGACGCCACGGGAGATCAGAGCGCGCGCTGTACGTTCGCTCATTTCGCCTGCTCCGAGCACGAGCACCTTGCAATCGCTTAATCTGCCAAAAATTCTTTGCGCCAGATCGACGGCGACCGAGCCGACCGACACCGCGCCGCGCGCAATGTCTGTGTGCGTACGCACTTGCTTCGCCACGCGAAAGGCACGCTGAAACAGACGATGCAAATACTGGCCGGCTGCTCCGGATTTTCTGGCCAGTTCGTAGGCTTTTTTCGCCTGTCCGAGTATCTCGCTTTCGCCGACAACCATCGAATCGAGTCCAGACGCAACCCGGAAGAGATGTTGGACGCACTTCTCAGCTTCGTACCGGTAAAATGGCGGTGCGTAATAATGAGGATCGCGGATGGGGGTTTTTGTGAGGCAACGCGCAATTTCATCCGTCGAAATGCGTTTGTGCGAAACGCCGTAAACCTCCACCCGATTGCATGTCGTCAGCAGCAACGCTTCGGGGCAACCGGCTTCACGCACGATCGATTCAGCTGTTGCGCTACCGGCGAACTGCTCCCGTGTCGCCACGTTCGCCGTGTGATGACTCAAGCCTATGCAGAAAACGGTCATGGTATCGGATGCATTTCCGCCGTGAACGTGATCCCCCACAGAAGTGTCAGCGCCGCACTAAAACCGATGATGCATAATGCAGCTACGCGTTTTGGCGCGAACCAACGAAGATGCCGACCCTGTAAAATCGCCGCGTAAAGCAACCAGATTCCAATCGCGGCTACTACTTGCGGGCGTGGTAGTGGATGCCCGGTGAAAAAACCGCTTACGATGCCGAGCGTGTAAAGCGCAAAGCCCCACCAAAGAAGCCGGGTGATGGCAGCAAACAGATCACTCAGCGGCGGTAAGTGATAAAAAATTGAATGTAGTTGATGCGTCTTGAGCTGGCGTTCCTGCACGAGATACATGACGCCAGCGATGCAGGCGAGCGCAAACGCTCCATAAGCCAAGAGGGAAATCGATGCATGAAATTCCAGCCACGGATTTGCCGGCAACTTCACTGGGTGACGAATATCAATCGGCGCGATTAGCGCAAAGACTTGCAGCACCACCACCAGGGGTGCGGTAAAGGCGCCCATCAGTGAGAGGCGATAACCCGGACCGACCAGCATGTAGATCGCCGCTACCGACCATGCGAGAAAGATAAAAACCTCGAATAGATTGGTGAGGGGACAGCGTTCCAGCTCGTGTCCGCGCAGGGACAAAAAAGCGGTCTGAAAAATAAAGCCCAAGCCCACCGCGAAAAAATTAAACCGCAGCGGGCGAAATACTCCGGCACGCAACTCAATAGCCGTGTGTACAACCGCAGCGAGAAAACAAACTGTCGAAACGATAAGAAGATATCGATCCACTCGAAATGCAGTTTAGGTTGACTTGCCGTGTTCGTAAATCTTCTTTCCCTGCTGAAGTTAGGAGCCGACAGCACTGAAAACGTATGCGTTACTGTAATCGTCGAATTGCGATGTCGGCAGGAGTGCTCGTTCACTGGGTTGTCACGCACTGCGTCGCTGGTGACGCGGCTTTCTCAAGGGATGGCAAGCGAATATACGCGTTAGGGGAGATTGATACGCGACCGGCGGTTCAAGAGATCGAGCTTGGTGGAAGAACGATTCGAGACATCGCATTGACACAATTAGCATCTAACGATTGGCTGCGGGGGATTACGTGTTCAGACGAGGGCAGAATTTTCTGCACTACGAAGGGAAGTCTTTGGTCGTTCGATCCAGGATCAGGCGCTCTAACAAAAATTCGGGACGCACCGTCAGGAACTAACTTCTGGCGAGTTGCGTTCGATCCAAAGTTGCACGCAACTTTCGTCACAACGGATGATCGAGAGGCACCTCTGTTCATGTTCAGGAAAGAAGATGAATGGATCCCTGTGCGGATGCGACGTCACCCGAATCCGTCGTGCCCAGTGTTTAGTGCAAGTGGAGAATTATTTTTTTCCGAATACGGTGACTTGTGGCACGGCGAGATCCAAACTGACACATTCGACGGAGAGGATCACTTTTCGGTGGCGGCCTACCGCTATGTTCCTCTTGCAACGCAGGAGACTGAAAACGCCAGCCCATCTGAAATTGGCGTAGCTGATATTGGGGTGAGTCGCGAAGCAATCTATGTCCAATTGTCGCGGATGGGCGGCTCGGGAGATGGGTGGTTTGCGCGACTGCCGAGACCAGTCCCCAAACGTACAAACGAGCAATCCTTGGACCTGCTCTATAAGCCAAACGAACGTCTCCCGGTCTATCAAAAATCGCTAAGCTCACTCAAAATTCTGGGGGAAGACTCTCGTGCGGGTCAGATAGCTGTTTCGCCTGACGAACGCAGAGTTTACTACGTCATGCACGGCAAGCATTGGCTCGTAACTAATGGCAAGACAGAAGAGCTGCGTTTGACTGAAAAATAATCTCCTAATTCTAATGTCCCACTCATGGAAATGTTCGCAGCACCCAACGCGTGCTTCCTGCCCTGGCGTTTATTCGCGTCGATGAGTGCCGACATTATCGACAAATTGCGCGCCGCCGTGCGGGATGTACCCGATTTTCCAAAGAAGGGCATCGTGTTTAAAGACATCACGCCGGTGTTGAATGATCCGGTCCTGTTCCGTGCGTCGATCGATCTCTTTCTGGAGCGGTGCCGCGGCAGAAGGATCGATAAGATTGTGGGGATCGATGCGCGCGGGTTTCTTTTTGGATCGACGGTTGCATATGAACTTGGTGTCGGTTTTGTGCCGATCCGGAAACGCGGCAAACTTCCGTACCGGACGGAGATTGCGAAGTACTCACTCGAGTACGGCGAAGCCGAAATGGAGATGCATATCGATGGCATAAGAGCCGGTGAGCGGGTGGTGTTGTTGGATGATTTGCTCGCAACCGGCGGGACTTCTGCTGCCGCGGCTGTTCTCATCCGTAAGGCCGGCGGGCATTTGCTCGAAGCGCAGTTTCTAATTGAGCTGCAATTTCTTCATGGCCGCAACCTGCTCGAGCCAACGCCAGTCACGTCGTTTCTGAAGTATTAATTTTTTGTGGCAGACACAACCGCGCGCGCCGCGTCAGTCACGGGATCAGAGCCTTGGTGCGTGGCGCGACTTTGGCTTTTGAATTTTCAACTTTAGATTCAGTTACAACCGAAGTTCGTGATGACAATGCCCCGACATCTGGAACAAGTTTTGGCTCACGCCGAAAGTCGCCTCGCCGCGACCGGGAGCAAACGCCCGACCGAGGTCCTTCCACTTTATAAAAAGTTTCTCAAGGTTGAAGAGCATCGCTTGCGTCTGAAGCACCAGGCCGGCGCCAGCGGCCGCGAAATTTGCGCGCGGCGGGCTGAACTGGTTGACGTTTTGTTGCGATACGTCTTCGGCGGCGCTGCCGCTACCGCTCGCGGAAATGGCGAGACCAGGGTTCCACTGGCGTTGATCGCTCTTGGCGGATATGGCCGCGGCGAGCTCAATCCATTCAGTGATATCGACGTCATGCTTTTGCATCATCAACGGGCGACAGAGATTTCGCCGGACCTAGAGGAAATGGTGAATCAGGTTCTCTATCTGCTGTGGGATAGCGGCTTCAAGGTTGGACATTCCACGCGTTCTATTAAGGAAGCGATTGCGCAGGCGAACCGCGATATGCGCACAAAAACCGCCATGCTGGAGTCTCGCTTTCTGGCTGGCGATAGCGAGTTAGCGCGAGAATTTCGAAAGCAGTTTCGTTCAAAATGCGTCGAGGGACATGAACGGGGATATGTCGAAATGCGCATGCAAGATCAGGTTGCCCGGCACAAAAAATTCGGGGACAGCGTGTATCTACAGGAGCCTAACCTGAAAAGCGGATGTGGCGGACTTCGCGACTATCAAAATCTGCTTTGGATGACCTACTTCAGAGAGGGTTCGCTGAGTACGAACCAACTGGTGGGAAAAGACTGGTTGAGCGAAAGCGACCAACGAAGGATCGAGAGAGCCTACGATTTCCTCTTGCGCTTGCGCACGGATTTGCATTACGCCACCGGGCGCGCCACCGACGTACTGCACATCAACCTGCAGGAACAAGTCGCCAGACGGCTCAATTATTCTCCTCGCAATGGACAGCTCCGCAGTGAGGCGCTCATGCGGCACTACTACGAGCACACGCGAAATATCTTTCGAGTGACAGAACGTATCACGGAGCAATTTGTAAGCGGATATGTCACGAACAAGACACGCGCTCTTTTTAGTTTTCTACCGTTGGTAGGAGCAGCCAAGACTCCCATTGGCGACTCTTTCTTTGTGCGGAACAAACACTTGCATCCTGCGCGGCGCGATCTTTTTCGCAAAGAGCCTGAGCAGATGATGCGGGCATTCGAGCTTGCCCAGCAGCGCAGCCTAGATCTTAGCCCGGAACTGGCGGATTTGCTGAGCAGAAGCCTCCGCCACGTCACTCGCACCTATCAGTACGCTCGCGGTCCGCGCGAGATTTTTAAATTGATTCTGTCACAGAAAGGCCGAGTCGGGCGGATCCTGCGAACGATGCATCGGGTCGATTTTCTCGGTCGTTACATTCCCGAATTCGGCCAGCTCACCTGCCTGGTGCAGCATGAGTTTTTGCATCGTTATACAGCCGATGAGCATACATTAGTATGTATCGATAAACTCGACGCGCTCGCTGAGACCAATGATCCGAAGTTGGTTGCCTATCGAAATATCTTTGAGCAACTCGAAGACCCGCTGGTTCTCTACCTTGCGCTTCTTTTGCACGACAGCGGCAAAGCCGTTGGGGCCAGGCCACACTCTGAAGGAAGCGCGCTCTTTGCTCAGCGCGTAGCTGCCCGTTTGCAGTTATCACCCGAGCAGCGCAAGTCGCTCATTCTGCTGGTTGATCATCATCTTACCCTCTCCAGGACCGCCCAGCAGAGAAACGTGGATGACCCAGCCACAGTGATGGAGTTCGGCCGCATTGTGAAGCATCAGAGAAACCTGAACAAGCTAATGCTGCTTACTTTGGCTGATGGTCAGGGCGCAAGTCCCGAAGCGTGGTCGGATTGGAAGGAGTCCCTCGTTTGGGAATTGTTTCATGAGACGTCGCGCTATCTGGCCGACCAGAAGTCTTACTATGACCAGACAAAAATCGAGCGCGAAAGCTTGCAGAGCGCCGTATCCGAGAATCTTCCGCCGGACTACGCAGACGAAATCGAAGCGCACTTTGAGTTCATGCCAGATCACTATTTTCGCGCGACTGATGTGCCTGAGATTATCGAGCACTTGAAATTGTTCCGATCGTTTCTCGAGAATGTTTCCGACTCGGGAGAATCTCCGCTGGCTGCAGCGATCAAATGGAAGATTATGCCAGAGCAGGGACACAGCGTCGTCACTTTCTGCACGTGGGAGCGTGAACGGTTGTTGGCAAAGGTTGCCGGATCGTTCTCCGTTGTTCCGTTGAACATTCTGAGCGCCGACGTTTTTCCGCGCGGCGACAACGTCGTACTTAGCATTTTTCGGGTGTGCGACACGAAAGCTCGCCCTGTCACTCATCGGCGCGACTTCGAGTTGGTGGAGCAAACTTTGCGACGAGCCCTCGAAGACGAGAGCTTCGAATTCCTGTCATTAATTGAAAAGGCGAAGCGGCAAAGCCGTCGTCTTGCGCCAGGAATTGAATTTCCGACGCGAATCGCCATCGATAACAAAACGCATCCGACCTACACGCTTATTGAGATTCAGGCGCCGGATCGAATCGGTTTACTTTACGATGTGTTAAGCTGCCTCGATCGCGAAAACATTTTAATTCCGCTTTCTCGTATTAACACCCAGGCTGGCGCCGCGATTGATACCCTCTATGTGGTGGATGGCTCTACCCATGCCAAGATCACAGATTCAAACCGCATCCAAATGATTCAGCAGCATTTAAAGAGCACAATCCTGAGCGGAGGCGCCGCGAAGTCGTAGAAAATCCGAGCGCGTTTCTGTTTTACTGCGAACTATTTTGGTCTCATGAATGCTCTGATTCTCGCCGCCGGATACGCAACGCGTCTTTATCCACTAACTCTCGACAAAGCGAAACCGCTGCTCGTGGTTGGGCGTAAACCGATTATCGAATGGGGGGTCGACAACCTTGCGGGTGTTCCTGATCTGGAAACAATTTACGTGGTCACAAACGACAAATTTGCGGGTGACTTCGAGGCCTGGAGCCAGCGTTATCAGGAGCGACATCCGGAATTCAAGTTCAAAGTCATCAACGACGGCTCCACAAGCGATGAAGACAAATTAGGTGCAGTCGGGGACATCAATCTTGTCGTCACGCGCGAGAACCTGGCTCAAAGCAGTCTCTTGGTCGTCGCCGGTGATAACCTGTTTACTGAATCGCTGGCGGATTTTGTGGACTGCGCCAGGGGAACCGACGCAACAGTCGCGGTCTACGACGTCGGCGACATCGAAGCGATCAAGAAGTACGGTAACATCACTGTTGATGCCGAAAGAATCATTACCCGATTTGAGGAAAAACCGAAGAAGCCTCAGGGAACCCTTGCTGCAATCGCTCTTTACTATTACGCGCCTGCGGTTCTGTCTCTGTTAACGACATATCTTGCTGCAGGCAATAATCCCGACCAGCCAGGCCGTTTTGTGCAATGGCTCTACACGCGCAAACCCGTAAAGACGTTTCAGATCAAAGGGAAATGGCTTGATATCGGAAGCAAAGAAACTCTGGAGAATGCAGACAAAATTCTTGGAAATCTTAAGTCTTAGCTTTTTGCTCTGAAGACAGCGGGATTGGAATTTCACCGCTTGGTCGAACATTTCCGAAAACGCGTCATTTTAATCGTCCTTCGTCGAACTCGATCAGATCGAAATAAGTCCGTATGTCTTTGCGGCCTTCGCCGCCCGCCTCCTTGAGAAAATGGATGAAACGCGCCTTTTTGGCGGCGGTGTCGGGGTGCCGCGAAATCATCGCCTGGTTCCATTGTTCAATTGCTTCGGCGGAATGTCGGGCCCCGTTTTTCTGCACCCACTCCAGGATTGCGTCGTCTTCCTCCAGCCTGTTAACAATCTCTTCAAATGCGTCGCCGTCGAGTTTGAGAAACGCGAGCAAATGTTTATCGAACCCAACGGTTTTATAGTTGTAACCGTCAAGCAATCCTTTGCGGTGCAGCCTGGCCTTATCGATCAAACGCGGCAAATGCACGTAACCGCCCAACTTCTCGTAAGGACTGCGCGGATGCAGTCTTTGCATGGAGATCGTTCTTATGTCGCCGGCAGAGGCCGCGGTGCAGCGCCCGGAAAATGGGATTCCAGAATATTCGTTCCTGCCGGTTCTTGGTCCTCCAACAATTCTCCTTGTGTAATGCTGATCTGCCCGATGACAAGCTGACCGGAAAACATTCCGCCTTTTTCCACCGTGATGGCTTTTGCCGTAACGTCGCCTTGTAGTGAGGCCTTTTTTTGAACCGTAACCATCTGAGCAATGATCTCGCCTGACATCCTTCCCTTGATCTCGATGCTTTGGGCACGAACTCTGCAGAAGCAATGAATGTCGGCCTTGCGATCGATTATGATGTGTCGCGCGCTGATACGGCCGAGGATTTTGCCTGAGCAGTGGATCGTGACGGTGTCGTCGCAATGGAGATTTCCGCGGAGCCTGCCTTCGACTAAGGCCGATCGGCAAACCACACTGCTGCTGCCAAGATCACCCTTGCCGGTCAAATGCACGTTGCCCCGTGTTCGAATGCTTCGGCTGAAACCACTGGTGATTTTGTAGTCACGCAGATCAATATGCGCGCTGCAACCCGGGCAAATTGTCGAAGTCGCGGCGCCACAGACTTGCTGTTTCCGGTTACATTCAAAACACTCGATGATCGAACTGCGTTGTCGCTTCCAAAAATCCTCGAATCTGCCGAAGATGGAGTGGCGCTCTGGCGGTGGCGCTTCTTCTCTTGTCCGCAGCTTCAGGTCAGGTTTCGGCGCGAACGGAGAAAAGGAGCGCCCGCACTGGCGGCAGATTGAGCTTTTGGCCGCCACATATTCCTTCTGCTTGAAGCCACAGTGCGGGCATTCCGCATTGACTTTTGCAAGCGACGGATTTGCCACTGGACTCTAAGGCAAGATCTTTTCTTTATGCGCGCGCTCCAAAGGCTGCTTTGATGGGCTCGCTGGGCCGCACAACTTCAGGACGCGCTGAGGTTGCCTTTGCGGATATCGCTCCGCTGGTGACTTCCGACCTGCCAATGAAAGTCGCCCCCTCTTCAATGGTAAGACGCGCTGCTTTCAGGTCTCCCTGCAACACGCATTTGGATTTTAGCTCGCAGCGCTCGGCCACGGTGATGTTGCCGTGTACTTTGCCATAGACGGTGATCGATTTGGTTTTTATCTCACCCCGAATTTCAGCGTTTTCACCGACCGTCAAAGTGCCGTCAGAGTTAATGTCCCCTTCGACCTTTCCGTCGATGAGCAGTTCTTTTTGGAACTTGATCGAGCCTTTGATTTCGACATCGCTCGAGAGAATGTCTTTGCCACCATGATCTGCCATAGGTTTTGGATTTGGATTAAGAATTATTGTTGGTGTTTCTGCTTCTTCGCGACTCGCAGGATGATTGTTGCCATCTGTATCCGGATACCGTGGTTCTTCTTTGACCGGCGGCACCGGCTTTTGCGGGACGAATCTTTTGAGCATCCCGTAGTATTGGGACACTCATAGATGGCTGTCAACGAATTCTCATTCGTGACTGCAAAGTTTTTGTCTTCCCTATTGTTCAATAGCGACCCGATAGAGTTTGCACGCCGCGTTCTGACCTGAAAAAATCAGAAACGGTGGCGCTTGGCTAGGCATTCGATCCAATACGCGGCACAACGAGTGCGGAGGCAATTCGCGGTTTAGGATCGCTGCTGAATTTTGCGCCACACGTTCAGATTCGTACGCAAAAACCAACGCCGCCTTACGTTTGTTGAGAATTTCGCGCGCTTTTTGCAAATCGTCGGATAGGAAAAATCGCGCGCTGTCTGCGATACCGCTTAGACTTTCGTGCGAACTGCCGGCCACTCCAGGCTGTCCCGACCAATAGGCGATCGAGGGCGAAAGCCACCACGGCGCAAGAAATGGACGCGTGTCTGACGATTGTAAATTGAAAGCGAGGTTACGTATTTGTACCGCTTCATCACGCTGTTCGATGCGCCTGGATAATTGCGTTTCATTCGGCCAAAGCCTTTCATCCCAATCGCGCAAAATTGGAGCGATCGACAATACAAATGCGATCCAAACTGCCGCACGCGATTTGACTGGCTCGAGCAAAGCCGGAAGCGCAATTGCGAAGATCAACACAAAAAAATATCCCCAACGTGCCTGCCAAATCGTGAGCAAATATGTAACGATCAGAAGAACATAAACTGGTAGGTAGCGATCGTTGGGCGCGCCGTCTCTTCGCGTTTTGATTTGCATCAAAATCAAAAACGGCGTGATAAGAAGAAAATACCCGCACCAGCGCAACCAAATCGGATTTGCCGGTGAGACATGGGCCAATTCGCCGATCGTGCGTGCCCAGTTTTTGAAAATCGCATCAGAAGTCCAGAACAGTAACGCTGGAATCCGTCGCTCAACCAGGAGTGCAAAGGCGATGATCAGGACAAAACAAACCCAGCCTGCTCGTCGAGATTTCCCCAGGAGCGCCTTTCGGTCGTCGATAGTGCTCACGATTATGACAACCAGGAATAAGATGAGCGATTCGTAAGCAGAATTCCAAATCGCTAATCCCCACGCGATTCCACTGACGACGCTCCATATGTCGTGATGATCTATAGAGGCAGCGGTTTCGACTGCTTTTGTTCGCGAGCTCCACTCCGCGCAAATCGCGATCATCATGAGCAGGATCGATAAGGATTGGTGATCGGGTCTCCCAAGCTCCGTGCCATGAACGAGAATGGGACTAATTGCGTACAGAATCAGCATGACCCCGCGATAGCGGAGTTTCATTTTTCCTGACCACCACCAGAGAAACAAGCCGCCAAATAGTGCCAGCAATGGCGACACAAATGCTCCCGCCAGATCGAGTGGGTGCATCGTGAAGGGCCCTAACAAGAGCGACAGTCCGAGGATCAGATAGTCGAGCGGCGCGGTGGTGTGTGGAGTTGTCCCCTGCGGAAAATTCTCAAATGCATGATGCCGCACAATTAGCCCCGGTTTTGCGCGGCACATCTGCACGCGCGTCATGCGCGCATAACAATCCGCATCAACAAAGTAAATGTTGCCGGCGACAAACACGTCCTCGTAATTTGCGCATCGTGTTAGCAGGATCAGCCCACTGAGAAACACGATTTGAACGACGTTTAGGATTCCGCGGATCACTCCTCCATCCCAAATCCGCAATCCACAATCTGCAATCCGAAATTTAAGC
>QHMR01000210.1 GCA_003217875.1 Verrucomicrobiota bacterium | reverse complement strand
GGTGATGATGTCCTCAGTAATGCCATCGCTGAAATATTCCTGTTCCGGATCGCCGCTCATGTTGTTGAAGGGTAGGACCGCAATTGCTGGTTTCTCCCCTTCGAGTGACGCTGACTTTTTGTCCTTGGTGCCCGCAGCAGCGGGAGTATCCAGATGGACGCGGTGAACGCGAATCGGCCTCTCGATGTTTTTTAGAGTCTGCTCACCCATATCTTCGAAAGTGAGATCGAGCCGGTTGCCAATATGGTCGCGCACAGGTCCGGATACCGTTATTCCGCCGGGCGTGGCAATGCCCTCCAAGCGCGCCGCCACATTGACACCGTCACCAAAAATATCGTCCCCCTGCACAATGACGTCGCCCACGTTAACGCCCATGCGAAATTCGATGCGCTGATCTTGCGGCGCACCGGCGTTTCGTTTGCGGATACCACGCTGTAGCTCGACGGCGCATGCCACCGCATTCACGACGCTGGAAAACTCCACGAGCATCCCGTCGCCGGTCAGTTTAACGATTCGTCCCTGATGTTCGCTGATTTTGGGATTAATGAAATCGGTCCGAAGCGCGTCTAGTGCCGCGAGCGTGCCAGATTCATTCGCACCCTAGGTGATCATGGCAACCAGCATCAGAAACACCGCGACCCAAAAAATCCAGCTGTGGTGCACACGCTTCCAGCGAGGTCGATGAGAATGGGCATGGTGGTGCTCATGATCGTACCTGGCGTCGTTCATAGGTTGCTGGTGGAAATTAAAAATTAGGAATCAGGAAGGAAGAGAGTGAAGAATTTAAGCGGAGCCTGCAGATGATCCGCATGGATTGCTCTCAAAACAGCGTGAGTGTTCCGTTCGTGTATGCCCCGACTCGCGCCCAACCGTAACTACCGTTCGTCGGCCGGACGGCCCAGAAATCAAAGTCGGCATTTAACCGGTCGCCAGCAGCGTCAAGCGCGGTCGATCCGGTGACGCCGCTATAGGCGTTTGCCGCATTGACGAAAGCCGCTTTGAAACCGGCGAAGTCTTTCAAATTTCCATTATCCTGCAGCGCTCGCTCCACGACGAAGAGCGCATCGTAAGCAGACAGCGCAAATGCGTCCGCTGTGATACCGGTGCGCGCCTCGATTGCATTGGCAACCGGTTGCCACAAACTCTGCAAAGCGTCGGGAAGCCCGAAGGTCGGGTTCGGGTATCCAGCGTTGACAGCAAAAGCAGCTGCGCCCGCGTCGCCAGTTAACGCCGCGGAAAGGGCGACGCCGTCGCTACCATACCAGTGAGTAGATGAGAGTATGGAATTATTCGCCGCGCTGTGGAACACACTTACGACCTCGTCGAACGCCGCGAGGTAAATTCCGACGCTATTAGGATCCGCGCCAGCAATCAGCGATGTGCTAATCTGCGAGCCGACCGACGTTGTTGCGGCGGAGAAATCGGTCGTAGTCGGCTGGTATTGATATCCGGTAGTGACGGTGCCGCCCTGTTTCTCGAAATCGGCTTTGACGGAATCGTGCAAGCCATTGTTGCCAGCGTCGTTTCGCCAGAGTGGAACGATGGTGCGAATGCCGTCGTGCCACATCAGCGCGACAATGGCTTCAGCTTCGCGCATGTCATTTGGACAAAAGCGAAAGATGTTGTCGCCCGGAATGGCGAGCGAGGAAGCGGTGCTGCCCTGGCTGATGACGAGAATATTATGGGCATCAGCGTAAGGCTTGATCAACGCGACTTCGGCGCTTGACTGCGGTCCGATGACAATCTTCACGCCACGTTTATCGAGGTCCTGAATGGCGGCTAGTGCTTTGGCGGGGTCGAGTTGTGTGTCGCGGACGAATAAGTGAAATCGGTAGCCACCGTGCTCGGCCTTGGCTGTAGCGTGGAGCTGCTCGTTGGCGAGCTGGAGCGCTGCGACAGTGTTTTGCCCGAGAGAATTCCAGGAGCCGGTCAATGAGACGAGCACACCGATCTTAAACTCGCGGTGTGAATGGAGGGGCGGTTGCTCGCTTCGGACCGGCTTGATGGGAGCGAGCAAGAGTATTAAAAAGATAAGGCGGCGGAGAGAACGAGTATTCATGCGCAACAATGATCTCAGGAATGGTACTAAAGTGTCAACCCGAGTGACGACTCGGATGCGGGACGCTGCGAATTTTCGGTTAACCTGTAATCCGTTATTCGGAAAGCCATCAGGAATATGCGCCAAACAGCCGACGGAGAGCGGTATGCTGATGCCAAGTGTATTGATCATTGAGGATGATGAGGATGGTCGTCGGGCCGTCGCCAAGTTATTTGCCAAGGCAGATTGGAAAGTCTTTGAGGCCGCCGACGGTGATTCCGGAGTGGAACTCGCTCTCCAAAACCGGCCGGAAGTTATTTTATGCGACCTGCTGATGCCGAGGTCGAATGGCTTCCAAGTTTGTCGTACCATCCGGCAACAGCTCCAGCCAACAAAGATCATTGTGGTGTCGGGACGTGATTATGCGGTTGATCGCGCGAGCGCGCTGGAAGCCGGGGCGGACGAGTTTCTGCTGAAGCCGATTACATGGGAAGTCCTGTGCGAGTCAATCGATCGACTTCGAACGGAGATTCCGCAGCGACCACGAGCGACAACTTCCCCTGAGGAACTCGGTTCGGTTCCGCCGCGGATAAAGCTCTGGGGCGTGCGGGGCTCGCTCCCGGTACCGGGGCCGGCGACGATCCGGTATGGAGGCAATACCAGTTGCGTAGAAGTGCGGGCCGACGGCGAAATTATCGTGCTCGACGCAGGCACTGGGATTCGTGGTCTCGGTCTGGCGCTGGAAAAGGAACTGGGACCAGAGACGATCAAGCTGACTCTTCTCATTACACACACGCACTGGGATCACATTCAGGGTCTGCCGTTCTTTTCCCTGGCCTACAACAGCAAAAATCTGATCCGGATCCTCGGTTATGAAGGAGCGCGTGCTGGTCTGGGTGCGATCCTGGCCGGCCAGATGGAGACGCCCTTTTTTCCGGTGAGCTTGCGTGAATTGCCGAGTCATCTCGCGATCGAAGAGCTTAAGGACATGGAGTTTCACGAATCATCCGGGCATCTGCGCCGGCTATAGGCTCTTTACCAGCGCCGGATCGATCGCATACATGCCAGACAACGAACCGTACGAGCCTCTCAAAGTGCAAGTTGCAGCGCAGGATGGAATCGATGGGAACGAAGCGCGAGATTTTGCCAGCGCGGAGCGGGCCAAGATGGTGGAGTTCTTGCGGGATTGCGAAGTGGCGATTTTGGACGCGCAATATACGGACGATGAATACAAGGGACACGTCGGGTGGGGGCATAGTTCGCTCAGCAGCGTTGTCCTGGTTGCGCTAGATGCGAATGTGAAAAGGGTTCTGCTTTTTCATCACGATCCCAGTCATGACGATGACATGATCGATCGAATGGTGGAGCAGGCGCGGGAGCTAGTTAGGAAAAGCGGAAAGGCAATGGTGATTGAAGGGGCGCGCGAAGGCGCTGAGATTCTGCTGGAGTTACGAGCGCAGCGGCAGCTGCGCTGAGTTAATGGTTATTCGTTATTGGTTATCGGGCAAATGCGCGAATTTTTTCATTGGCAGGTTTAGCGTAGTCTTGCGGCGGCAAATATGGGCTACGGACTACGGCGAAATAAGGTCGAGGACGGGAGCGGTGGTTGACGCGGGCACTCGAACATGGTGCATTGGGAATACACGGAGGAAATTAAGCAGCGGTCACGCAAGGCGCGGCGACGGGCGGCCAAGGCTCTCGAACGTGAAGCGAGGCAGGCGCGAGAATCTACGGATGGAAGCCAATCTGTCTTTTTGGCGGAGCCGGCGGAGCAATAAGTTCTTTAATGGCGGCAAAAACCTCGGCGAACTGCTCATCGTACTTCTTCTCAAGCGCTTCGACCTTGCGAGCAAGGTCGCGGTTGGTGTCCATCAAGTGGCGGAGCTGTACGAAGGTGCGCATGATCGCGATATTGACTTCCACCGCCCGAGTGCTGCGCAGCACACTCGAAAGCATGGCGACCCCTTGCTCGATGAAGGCGTAAGGTCGATAGCGGCGCCCGCCATGTAAACTTGAGGTCACAATTTGTGACCTCAACTGGTCGAACTCTTCTTTTGAGAGCTGGAAAGCGAAATCAGACGGAAACCGCTGCTTGTTACGGCGAAAATGCCTGATTGAGTGCTTTTCTGCTGACGCCATAGAGCTTCGCAAGGTCGACATCAAGCATCACTTTCTCGCCGCGGATAACAAACACTAACTGCGCAAGATTTTCTGGCTTCAGCGCAAGCTTCATCTGTTTAGTCGCTCGATTGTTATGCCGGCAGGCTTTTCCGCGCGATCAATTGTATCTCGGCAGCCTCCCGCTGCGCTCGACCACATACCCTCGTGGCGTAACCGGCCATCTCGCTCATCCCATTCGCTCGATTCCATCAGGTCGCAAAAACCGACATAGCAAAGACTGGAGCGCTATTTAAGAGGGGGCACGGCGAAGATCCGATGTTTGTCGAACAAATATTTCGTCACAGCCTCAGGATTGGTGCCGTCGATGTGAACATTTGCAATTGCGCATGACTGGTTCGGGTCGAAAGAAGTGTTGAACCGAATTTTCGGTACGTCTTTGAGCCGGTTCATCCAGTAACGCGACAGGTAGCGTAAACGGGCTTCCTTGCGTTTGCTGCCGATCCCGTTGTGAAAGAGCAGCGCTTCGCCGATGGCAAGCTTCGGTGCCGCTGAGTGAGTGCCGATCTCTTCGAATTTGCGGATGTCCGATACCTGCTTCGCTTCCGCGGCCATGAGCGGCCAGAGTTTCTCGATCTTATCGCGTTTGACGTAAAGCATGCCGGTGCCTTTGGGTGCGAAGAGCCATTTGTGCAGACTCGTGCCGAAGTAATCGCAACCGAGGTCTTTCTGTTTGAAATAGAACTGGGCGAAGGAATGTGCGCCGTCGACGATGGTCTCAATGCCGCGGGCACGCGCCAGGTCGCAGACCGCTTTCACCGGAGTAATCTGGCCGGTGATGTTGATCATGTGGGAGATGAGAATGAGGCGGGTTCGCTCGGTGATTCCTTTTTCAAACGCGGCGGCGATCTCGTTGAGGTTCTTCGGCGGAATCGGAATCTGAATGAGCTTGAGCTTGAGGTTTTCCCGCTTTTCCCGCTGACGCAATGTGGTGAGCATGCGCGGGTAATCCTGGGTGGTGGTGAGAATTTCGTCGCCGGATTTGAAGTCCATGCCCATGAGCAAAATCTCGAGGGACTCGGAAGCGTTGCGCGTAATCGCGATCTCTTCGCGGTCGCAGCCGAGCAATTCGGCCAGGCCGGTGCGAATGGTCTCGCATTGTGGCTCGAGGATTTGCCACATCGTGTAAGCGGTGGCGTCTTCCTGTTCCCAGATGTAACGCACGAGGGCTTCGGTCACGATCCGCGGGCTGGGCGACACGCCGCCATTGTTCAGGTTGATGATGCCGCGTGTAACGCTGAAGGAATTCTGGATTGTGGCCCAATAGTCTTCGTCCGTAGCCGCTTCTTCCGGCGTGAGATGCGCGACGTTCTTGGTCGCTGCTTCAACATTTCTCAATAACGACGCAACCGTTGCCGAGGAAAGCGCAGCCAGACCCAGGCTCTTGCCGGCGAGGGAAAGAAAATCGCGTCGGGAGCGGTCCAAGACCGCAAAGGATGAGTTAAAAAGGAAAAATTAAGAAGGAAAAATTAGGGAGGCAGAGGTCCGGGCGGCAGAAAAGGCTGAAACTTCAGATAGTTAACGATGTTGAATAATTAGTTCTTCGATCTTGTCTAAGCTCGTAACGGAAAAGGAAAACTATGGAGGGAAAAATATGAAACGAGTTCTGTATTCAGTATGTATTGGAAGCCTTGCGCTGGCGCTCACGGCGTGGGGCGCGCAAACTAACGACAGAAGGCCTGATAGAGCGAAGGCGCAGCGAACAGCGAATGTTCGGGCGACAACGCCTGCACACCGCAGTTCGACGATGAGCACGCATCGGAATTTTTCGGCCGCGCAATATCGGCAGCAGGCGCACATTACGCCGCGCACCAGTTCACACGCGGTGGTCAATCAGAACGCTCGGACGCGCGCGTATCGCGAGCGAAACTTGTCGAGCAATCGAGACCTTCGCGCGCGACAGAACGTTGCCGTCAATCGGGAGAGAAACCTCGCGGTTAATCGCAACCGAAACGTCGCGGCTAACCGGACACGGAACTTCGCGTATTATCGTGGTGGCAATGTAAGAATTAATAATAACTTCCGCAGTGCCGCGTTCCGTGGTCAACAGTATACGGTCTTCCGCAATTACCACAGACAATGGCACGATCGCAGTTGGTGGAGACGCCATTACGATCGGATCATCTTTGTGAACAGTGGCTGGTATTAC
>QHMR01000035.1 GCA_003217875.1 Verrucomicrobiota bacterium | reverse complement strand
AAGTCCGAGAAAGAAGTGCGTCGCACTGGTGAACCGTTTAGTGAGCGAATAAAAAAAAATCACAAACAGAGCAACCGGCGCGAGGATGAACGTCAGGCGATTGATTGCCGCTGCCGATGCGACGAATCCTGAAGAAGTGAATACGAGCAAAGTAAAAGCTACCGATTTTGAAACCAGCAGATGACGCGAAGCTGTTCGCGGATTTCGTTGGTCGAGCGACCAATCGACCAAGCGATTGAAAAGCATCGCCGCAGTGCGCGCAAACACCATGCAGAGCAGCACTAACAGCAGAATTCTCAACGACGGCCAGCCATTGGCGGCCACAACGAGTGCGCCAAGAGCAAATGGAAGCGCGAAAATTGTGTGCGAAAAACGGATAAGCCGAAAAAATCTCGACAGCGGTCCACCAATTCCAACCTGTTCAATTTGATGATGCTTTGAGTCCACAAGCGCAGCGATTAGGCGCCATCGTCGTCGCGTCTGGCAGTCACGCCCTAGCTTCCGGGATTTACCGGGAAATGTATGTTCTTGAGATGCTCCGGGACGCGCTTTGTCTGTTCCATTTCGATCTTTTCGCTCGCGGCATTCAGCGCATTGTAGGCTTCGCGGCTTTTGGGCGCGCGACACATGTAAGCGGTGGCGTGCGCAAGCGGGATGCGCGCTTCGGGCATGCCGACAAATTCCACGGCTTGTTGTGTCGCGACCGCGAGCGGTAATGCTTCCGGATCAGCAAGACCGATGTCTTCGCTGGCGAAAATAACGATGCGCCGCGCGATGAAACGGAAATCTTCGCCGGCATGCAGCATTTTCGCGAGCCAATACATCGCGCCTTGTTGATCTGAGGCGCGCATGCTTTTAATGAAGGCGCTTATCGTGTCGTAGTGCGCGTCGCCCGCGCGATCGTAAACCACCGCTTTCTGTTGAATGCTTTCCTCGGCAACTGCCAGCGTGAAGTGAATCACGCCCGCGCTGTAGCCGGGGGCGATGACCCCGGCATCAAGAGAATGAGGCAGTTTTTTACCTTGAGGACGACCGGCCTCACCGAGGCCGGCTACAGAAGGCGGCGTTGTGAGCACCCCAATCTCCAGCGCATTTAGGCATTTGCGCGCGTCGCCATCGCTAAGCTTCGCCAGATGCCGGCGCGCGTCCTTATCGATCTTCACATTGTAATTTCCAAGACCGCGCTCTTTATCGGCTAACGCGCGATCGATCAATTGTTCCAGCTGCTGAACGCTGAGCGGTTCAAGTCGAAAAACCTGCGAGCGCGAAACCAGCGCGCTGTTCACATAAAAGAACGGATTGTAGGTGGTCGCGCCAATCAGGCGGAGATTTCCAGCTTCGACATCGGGCAAAAGAATGTCCTGCTGCGCTTTGTTGAAATGATGGATCTCATCGATGAACAGGATCGTCCTTTGCCCCGACGTGCGGAGGCGATTCGTGGCCGCGGCGATCACGCGGCGCATTTCGGCCACGTTGCTTTCCACGCCGCTGATTCGAATAAATTTGGCGTGTGTGATCTCCGCAATGATCCTGGCCAGCGTGGTCTTTCCGCTTCCTGGCGGTCCGGAGAAGATCACCGACGGCAACCGATCGGCTTCAATTGCGCGGCGCAAAAGTTTGCCACGCGCAAGAATATGTTCCTGCCCGACGAATTCGTCGAGCGAGCGCGGGCGCATGCGTGTGGCGAGCGGCGCAGCGCTGTCTGCCACCTGAACCTCCTCCTTTTGCTCGAAAAGATCGTGCACCCAGGAAACTACGGCGCGCCCGTAATACAGGCAATGATGCCGGCGTCGCGTATTGAGATTGCATGCCGCGTCCCTTAAGCTCGAACGGGAAGATGCTTGCTTTGTGCGCGGCAGATAGGCCAAAAGCCCATCGATGAAATTACTCAGTGCGCCGCGCCAGCCATTCGTTGGTCTGGCGGTGATGGCTGCACTGGGAATTATTGCGGCGGAAATCCTTCCGCTTCCGTCTATTGCCCTCACTGCAACAGCGATTATCCTCGCACTCTGCATTCTCACTGGCATGTGCTGGCCGAGGCTGGTCGCAACATATGCCATTGTCGGAGCCGGTTTTTTCCTGCTACACAATTTCGCGACTCAGAACACGCAAGGCCAGCAGCTCGCGGATGAACTTGGCAGCCGGCCACGAGTTGTCACAGCAATCGGCTCGGTAATCACTGAGCCAAAAATCGCATCGAGCAGATTTGCAACGTTTCTGCTCAAGCTCAAGTCCATTGAGTTCGAAGATCGGAAACGATCCACATGTGCGGTCTGGCAGGTCCGTTGGAAAGGCGCGCCTGAATTCGGCGATGAACTGAAGTTTTTTGGAACTGCCGAGCCGATACCGCCACCGCGAAATCCCGGCGAATTCGATATGCGTGCTTATCTCGCGCGGCGCGACGTTCGTCGAATGCTATTCGTTCGATATCCGGAGGAGGGCACGCTGATTCGACACGGCGGCGGCAACCCCATCATGTGGGCAGCGCAAAAGTCGCGGACTTGGATGCAAAGCGCGCTTTGTCGAGGACTGGAGGACGCGCCAGACGTTCAAAACTTTCTCAGCGGGATCGTGCTTGGCCTCAGGCACCAGACGCCGGAGGACATCGAAGAACCATTTCAGCAAACCGGCACTCTTCACCTTTTCGCTGTCGCTGGCCTGCACGTAGGAATTGTCGCCGCGCTATTGTGGATGCTGGCGACGGTCGCGCGGCTTTCGCGTAGATGGGCGGCGGCGTTAATCATTCCGCTGCTGCTCTTCTATGCTGCAGTCACAGGACTCCATGTTTCAAGTGTGCGAGCGGCGGTAATGAGCTCGATCTTACTCGGCGGCTTCTTTTTCGACCGAAAAGCTTTCGTCTTTAACAGTCTCGCTGCCGCGGCATTCTTTCTTCTCTGCTGGGACACAAACGAACTCTTCTCGGCAGGCTTTCAACTCTCCTTTGCAGTAGTGGGCGCCATTATTTTGTTCGCGGATCCTCTCTCCGGATTCTTGCAGCGCTGGAGCGCGCCTGATCCTTTTTTGCCACGCACACTTGTCCGCGGCCCGCAACGGTGGAAGCATGCAAGCTTTGAGTGGCTCTGTCGTGGAAGCAGCGTTTCTCTCGCAGCCTGGGCAGGCTCGCTGCCGCTGGTGCTTTGGTATTTCTACATCGTCACCCCGGTTTCATTGGTCGCCAACTTGCTCGTAGTGCCGATTGCCTTCTTCATACTCGCCATCGGACTTCTCTCTGTTGTTTCGACGCCGATGCTGCCGTGGCTGGCTGTGATCTTTAACAATGCCAACTGGTCTTTGGCCCGGCTTGTTTTGGGAATCGTGCAAATTCTCGCGCACGTTCCCGGCGGGCATTTTTACGCAGGACACCCGCATTGGCCCGAAAAGCTGGTTGCCAGGATCACGGTGCTCGATCTCGGCGCGGGAGCTGCCGTTCACTTGCAAAGCGAAGAGCAGAATTGGTTGTTCGACTGCGGTAATGACCGGAGCTATCAACGTGTGGTTCGCGAGTACTTGCATTGGGCAGGCGTGAATCGGCTTTCGGGCTTACTGCTCACGCATGGCGATGCGCTTCATCTCGGTGGAACTGCACAATTGCTGGATGATTTTCCTCGAGTGCGCGTACTCGATAATCCAGCGCCGGATCGCTCAACTATTCACCGCCGATTGCAACATCTGTTTCAAGACCGCGGAATCAAACCGGCTGCTCTGGCTGCGGGAGACAGTTTCCGTCTGTCGCGCGAGGTCACTGCGCATGTACTGTTCCCTCCGAGTACCTTCAGCTCGCCTATTGCTGATGATCAGGCGTATGTCATCCACGTATTGGTCGGGCCGGCGGCGTCGATCTTGTTCATGTCGGACAGTGGTATTAAAACTGAGCAGGCATTGTTGGCGCGGCATTTGGATCTTCGCAGCGACATCATCGTCAAAGGCCAGCATCATTCCGGACAGTCCGGCTCCGAAGCGTTCCTAGATGCTGCGCGCCCACGCCTGATCATTGCGAGTTCGCGTGATTTTCCCGATCACGAACGAATCAGTGACTCCTGGATCGAGGAATTACAGGAGCGGGGGATTAAACTGTTTCGCCAGGACCAGACCGGCGCGGTGACGCTGCGTTTCCGCCATGATGGATGGGAAGCGCAAAGTTATTTCACGGGCGAAATCTTCCGCAGCACCAACCAGTGAATCGGCGTGCCTTTCTGGCGAAAAATCAGCTCGAATCCGGTCGGCGGCAGTTCGACATCAAGCTCGGCGAATGCAAGGCTCGAATTTGATTCCGCGATGTCTTGGATTTTTCGAAAATAGTCAAGGTGATCGGTCGCAATGTAAATCACACCATTCTTCTGAAGTGCGACATGAACGGAATTCAGGAAATCTGGTGTCACGAGCCGGTGCGGATGATGACGGCGTTTTGGCCATGGGTCCGGAAACAAGAGATAGAATGTTTCCACCGATCCCGCCGGCAACAGATAGCAAACCGCATAGGAACTCTCTATCTGCAGCAGCCGTACGTTGCTCTGATCAACAGTCTTACGCTCAGAGCTGCGGATTCGACCGTGTAACCGTTCGATTCCGAGAAAATTTTTCTCCGGCATCGAGTGTGCCACTGCACGAAGAAACGAACCATCCCCGCAGCCAAGGTCGACATGCAATGGCGCGTTGCGCCCGAAGATCTTTTCCAGGTCGAGCCGATTAGTCAGCGAATACTGCGACTGTGGGATTACCCGAGACCAGACGTGCCTGCGGTGAGCTAAGCTATCCTCACCTGCAGGCACGCTGAGGAGAAATCAAACCGGCGCCTTGCTGCCAGAAGGGGCGAAGCCGAAAAACAACATCACGACCGCCAGCACAACGTACAACCATGTGCCGGCAGTATTATTGGCAACAATCCCGAGTAGCGCGTTATCACCATAAAAAAACCCAAGAAGCCCGACGACCCCCAAAATGATTCCAAAGATTCTGAAAAATGTCTGCGATGGACCAGTGCCGGCCATCCCGCAAAGGAGAAACACAATCCCTGATGCGAGATGGACAATGTTGTGCGCAGTGTTTACGTGAAAAATGCCAAGCAGCATCCCATTAGCCGACGTGATCGCGGGAACAAATCCAACAATTCCGATGAGCAAGAAGATGAGACCGACGAGAATTGCGGCAGCTTTAACCATTTCTTACTTCGTTGTGGCTCGAGATCGAATCCGCTTATGACAGTCGCGCCTCTTGAAGGCAAGAAAAAAAGACCTGAGTTATTCACAACGCGCTCATTAGCAGCGCTGTCTAAATCACGACATGAAACGAACTCTTCGTACGATTGGCTACGCAGCGCTCGCGGCGATCACTGTCATGGCTGCCCATGGGCAAAATTCTTCTGCTGCGGCAACAAAGACGGTGATTTTTGCAGGTGGTTGTTTTTGGTGTATCCAGCCTGCCTTCGATAAAGCGAATGGTGTAATAAAAACAGTTGTTGGTTATAGCGGCGGGACAGAGCCAAATCCCACCTACGAACTTGTTGCTTCGGAGAAAACAAACTATCGCGAATCAATCGAAATCACGTACGACCCGTCGAAAATTTCGTACGAGCAATTGCTCGGCATCTACTGGAAACAAATCGATCCCACCCAGGCAGACGGCCAGTTCACCGACATTGGCCCGAGTTATCGCGCCGCGATTTTCTACGGCGGCGATGAGGAGAAAAGGATTGCCGAAATGTCGAAGGAAAAGCTTGCCCAATCCGGGAAATTCAAAAAACCAATCGTAACCGAGATCTTGCCGGCGATGAGGTTCTATCCCGCGGAGGCGTATCACCAAAAATATTATCAACAAAATCCGGAGCACTTCGAAGCATTTGAGCACGGTTCTGGGCGCGTCTTGTTTCAAAAGAAGACCTGGGGCGAGCGGTAAATCAGCTCGCGCCGAGAAAACTAGACAACCTGAACACCTTCGCTCGCGGTGCGGTGAGTGTAGAGATCGCTCAAGCGTTTCGTCATCGCGCCGACCTTGCCATCGCCGATGTGGCGATTGTCGATCTTTGTCACGGCGGCTAGTTCGCCCATTGTGCCTGTGCAAAACATTTCGTTAGCGCCGTAGATATCGACAACTGACAAATCTGTCTCCACGCAGCGAATTTTCTCGGCAGCACAAATTTCGATCACCGTCCCGCGAGTAATTCCTTCCGGGCATGCCACAACGCGGCTGGTCGCAAGATCTCCATTACGCACAATGAAGACGTGAGTCGCGTTGGTTTCTGCGACGAAACCGCGCGTGTCCAGCATGAGGGCGTCGTCCGCGCCAGCGTTGTTCGCTTCGATTTTTGCCAGAATCGAGTTCAGCAGATTCGCGTGATGAATTTGCGCATCCAGAACCTCGGGTGGCGGACGTCGAATTTTGCTCGTAATCAAAGTCAGTCCGGTCTTTGCGTAGACTGGCACCTTATGTTCTGCGAGAACGATCAACGTCGGCCCGCTCTGATTAAGCCGGGGATCCATCCCCGAAGTGATCTTTACCCCGCGGGTAAGCGTGAGACGAATGTGGACGCCGTCACGCATTTTGTTTGCAGCAAGCGTATGCCTGATTTCCTCAATAATTTTTTCGTGTGACGGAATTTCGGAGAATGACAAGGCGCGTGCCGAGCGATCCAGCCGGTCGAGATGTTCGTGGAGTTTAAAAATCCGGCCTTTGTACAGACGCAAGCCTTCCCAGACCGCATCGCCGCCCTGCACCGCTGAATCAAACGGGCTGATTCCAGCCTTATCGCGATGCACCAACTGACCGTTGATGTTCACGATCAGGTCACGATTTCGTTCATCAAACCTCTGCAACATTGGTTCGACCGCGGATTGCGCGGATAACGCAGATTGTCTTGTTGTAGCGGCGTTTGTGTCAAATGCCATCGATCAATAGGCGCTCGCCGCGGCGAGCGCCTGTACAATGATTTAGAAATCCGTTGGATCGCGATTTAACGCAATCGATATTGATAAAGCTGCTCGTAACATTCGCGGCAGCGCTCATAAGTTTGTCGCAAGCGCTCCGGCACTTGGTAATCTCCGGCACGATAGGGCTGAAACGAGGTGGTCTTTGCCACCTCAACATACCAATGCCTGGCCCAGACGCCGTCGGTTTCTCGCAATCCCGGCGGCCAGGAAAGCATCGACCTACTAAACTCGACGCCGACTGCATCGCACAGCAGGCGTAGCATTCGTTCAGGATTTTGCAGAACGTCTTTGGCATCCACAATCGGCGGAAGCGAATTCGTGTGAGCGCTGACAAAATCAAAAATCTCTGCTTGCTGCGTAAAGCCAAGGTCCTCGAGTACTGGATCCTCGCGCTTTTTGATATATGAGGCGATTACTTCGATTGGGTCGCGAATAAGAAAACAATTCGTTACGGCACCGAGCCATTCGCGATCCACCTCCGGCAAAAGGTGGTGCGTCATCTGTTTCTGAAAAAAAATTTGCCTGCTGTTCGGGATTGGCCCGGTCAGGAGCGCAACGACTTTGCGCCAATCAATTTCGCCAGCCGCGATGACTTCATCCGCGCCCGGATGTTTCCTGCCGGTGGCCCTCAAGTAATAGGCATACAGCGGTTCATCGATGACAAAGGTGTCCCGCCGATTGCCCCACGCCCGCATCATAGCGGTCGAGATATTTCGCGGCCCAGACCACATCGCGATGCGGACGGTCGGATTCACCCGCAAAGATTCTCGCGCTGCTGGCGAGTTGGCCAGCGAAAAGCGATTTTCCGTTCATGAGCTCGCCGCCAACAGCAGCGGCCTAGCTCTTCGCAAAAACGCCGAGCAAAGGTCGGCGCGACGGGATCTTTGAGCGAAAGTCGCTGACGAATCCGTTCTCAGTGCGAATCTCAACGTGACCGGCGGCCCGCTTGGCGCCATACACTAAGACGGAGCCGACGGGTGCCTGATAGGGATCGGTGACCGCGAGCTTTTTGAACCCGTAATTGTTCATCAGCTCCTGGCCCGCTTGTTTCGCCAGAGTTGTCTGCGGCCGGGACTTCACCACGCCCGCGGCAACGAGC
>QHMR01000034.1 GCA_003217875.1 Verrucomicrobiota bacterium | reverse complement strand
AGCCGACGAGAAAACTCCAGATCTATCTCGATAGCGGCTGGCCAGCCGACAACTACGAACCCACACGCAGCATGAGAGACCGGCTCATCTGGAAAGGATACCGTCCCGGCACGGAGCTGTTTTACCTGGCGTTTCCCGAAGCGAAACATGACGAGAACGCGTGGGCTACACGTAGCCCAATCCCGTTCCAGTTCCTTTTCGGCAAACTGCCGTCCTTCAGATAATCAATCGTCTGGATTCCAAAGGCGCTTCCGAAAGTACTCTCGCCAGTTGTTTGGAAGTGACGGCAGTTCGCTGACCCGACGTAACGTGTCCTGGTTGTTGGCATCATTCCGGTACAGATTCACGACATCGGCGACCGTAACGCCGTGCTCATCTTGTTTGAGCAACTCTATCGAGTCGCCAGCCGCGACTTCCCCTTCTTGAAGCACCGCAAAGTAGAACCCAGATCGGCCACTCTGCAGGAACCGTTTCACGATATCCGGGCGACCGAAGCGGATGCCGAGTTTAAAACAAGGCATTCGAGGTTGCGTGACAAGGAATTCTGAAGAACCGACCCGAAGTCGGTCGCCGATGTGAAGCGTTTCCTCAAGCAAGCCTTCCGTAGTTAAATTCTCGCCGAAAACTCCCCATGGAAGATCCATTCCAGGAAGTTCCCGCCGCCAGAATGGGTAATGCTCCGATGGATAGGCATAAACAGCCTTATCCACTCCTCCATGCACCGACAGATCCGATTGCTGATCGCCTTCTAAGTTGAGCTGGGCGACCCGAACTCGACCCGGCACTGGAGCCTTGAATATAGAAGTGCGGACCAACTTCCCCTTCCATTCGATTTCGCGAGGAAGTCCCACGTTGATAGACAAGAGCTTCATTGTGCCCAAATCGTGGTACGGGTGAATACGGGCTGATGCAATTCCAAGCACACAAGCAGCAGCCTGCGGTCAGCACCCGCGACGCAAGCTTTTGAGATACGCAACTCAGATCAAGCAGGCGTAAGTCCAGCACGCATCACTGCAGAGATCAGGACGAGCGCGATCGCAGTCGGATTACGTAACTTTTCCACTTGCTTGCGCGCGCTGTTGAATGCGCCCCGCGTGAGCGCGATTGCTTCGCGCGGGTCATCTGTCAAGCGGCTGGCGAAGCTGTAAACGGCCGGATAATACCGAGCAACTAAGCGATCGAAACGTGAGCTTTTTGTCTTCATAGATGCCCTCCTTGCTCATTAGTCGACGCAGATGCCCTTTCCCTTACAAATCATGCGCGTCAGTTTGAAAGGTCACGCTTTTTGCACCGTTAGCTCAATTGGCAGAGCAAGTGACTCTTAATCACTGGGTTGCAGGTTCGATTCCTGCACGGTGCACTTCATCTTTCACTGATTGGAGCTTAAGCAAGATAAAGGAATAGACATTCTCAATAAGGCGCGCACCTATCGTCCGGCAATTATACGGCGATACAGCGTTTCATACTGAGGGACAATGCGACCTGCTGAGAACCGTTCCAGCGCGCGCTTGCGACTCTTTTCACCCAGTTCTCGGGCCAAATTTGGAGATTCGATTAACGCGTCCAACGCCGCCGCCGCCGCCGTCACATCGCCGAAGGGATATAAAGGAGAAGAGTCTCCGATGACTTCGGGAATGCCACCGACGCGGAAGGCGACAACAGGTTTACCGTAAAATACCGTCTCAAGAATGCTCAGACCGAAGCTTTCGTATTCGGATGTGTAGAGCCCAGCATCCGCAGCCTCTAAATACTCTTCCACCACTGCTGTGTTTTGGTGAACAATGACACACTCGCGAAGCCCCAATTCATCGAGCAGTGGCTCATAACGATCAAAAGGGCCGCCTGCTAAAATGAGCAATCGAATGCGTGCCCGGAGCTTCGACATAGCAATGGTGCGCAGCAGCAGATCGACTCGCTTGACGGGTCGCAAATTCGACATGTGCAGCACAAGAAACTCGTCGGTTACGCCGAGATCGCGTCGAACTTCTTGTCGACTTCTCTTCGGTTTATTCGGGGTGAAGAAATTCGGAATCACTTCAATCGGCCGTTCCAAACGAAAGATTTCCTGCGTTTGCTTCCGAAGACTTTCTGAAACTGCCGTCACCGCATTGGAATGCACGAGGGCGTGCTCGATGGCGGTGCGGTAGTCGGGATCCTGGCCAAGCAGAGTGGTATCGCTTCCATGCAAAGTTGTGACGATGCGCGGAGCTGACGATCCTACGATCTGCGAGGCTAAACACGCGGCCAACGCGTGCGGTACCGCGTAATGAACATGAAAAAGATCGAGCTGCTGGGAACGCGCCACTTCCGCCATTTTCACTGCGAGCGGCAGAGTGTAGTCGGGACAGGGAAACAAAGCGTTGTCCGCAAATTCGACTCGATGGAAATGTAGACCCTCCTGCGGCAGGTCTAACCGAACGGGTTGAGCATAACTAAAAAAGTAAACTTCATGACCGCGACGCGCCAGTTCTGATCCGAGAGCCGTCGCCAAAATCCCGCTTCCGCCAATCAACGGAAAACATGCAATCCCAATTTTGAGCGGCCCCGATTTCATTACAGCTCCGTATAAGCTTTGTCGAAGTCAGAAATTTCGTCACGTTCGATGAATTTCACGCCGGGAGCATCCGCCTTGTTAATGTAGCGTTGCTCGCTCGCGCCGGCGACGTAATGGGTGCATTGAATCACTGATTGCATCCATCGGAAACGCGTGTCGCGAGTCGGGCTGATTTGCTCCGGGCCGAATTCTCCTCCGAGAATCTGTAAAAACCGATCGCCTCCCTTATGTAGCAACAACTTCCCGTCACGAAAACGTGCGCGAACGACCTCTCCTTCATAGCGCTGATCGACGAAGTAGTCTGAGACGGCCGCAGCACGAGCTCTGAATTCGGGTGCACTCGATCGTTCCACCCGCACACCTTCCAGCAACCCCATTCGCATGTACATCTCGAGACAGAAGTCGGCGATATTAGAACATTTTGTTTCCTTGAAGTGCGCGACCAGAGACCGCCCAACGTAATTGGGGAGTTGGCGCGCAGTTTTCTCCTGCCATTCCGGAAGCACACGTTTCGCGTACAGCGGCGAAAACTTTTTTTGGATCCGATTCTCAAACTGGAAGTTTAGGGCCGCTTCCTTGTTGCTGTTTCGCTCTCGCAAAATGGTAATCGTTTCGCGCGGGTCATGATCACTGTCGTGAAAGAAAAAGACCACTTCTCCGCCAATCTTCTTTTGAAGACGCCGCGCGGTCAGAATCTTAGCGAAGAGAAATCGCTTGGGAAAAAATCCACAGGGTTGCTGGCCGAAACAAATAATCGGGTGATCCATTGCTCAGAATGAGCTTCATGCCGCAGCGTGAGCTTCCGTGCCGCGAAAGATAGTTTGTTGCAGCAGCGTCGCCAGAACCAGTACCGCGGCACATCCAATAAAATTATACCAGAGATAACCGATGTTTGTCGTAGCGAACAGGACAAAGACGAGTGATTGGGCGAGGACCGCGGCGAAAAACACGGCCGACCCGGTAACTCGACGAATAAAGAAAGCTGCCAGAAAGAGACCGAGGATGCTGCCATAGAACACCGAGCCCAGAATGTTGCCTGCTTCGATGAGATTTTCGACCAAGCTGGCAAACGAAGCGACGCCTATGGCAATCAAACCCCACGCTGCGGTGAGTGCTTTCGCTGCGACCACGTAATGATGGTCGCTCGCGTTCGGTCGAATCAACGGCCGATAAAAATCGATCGCCGTGGTGGAACCGAGAGCATTCAGAGTTGCCGCCGTTGCCGACATGGTCGCGCACAAAATCACTGCGATGAGTAATCCGACAAGCCCGTGCGGCATTTGTTGAAGAATAAAAGTGATGAATACGTAATCGGAGTCCTTGTTTTTTGGATCGACGCCTGCTTGCTCGAGAACTGCCTTGGTTCGATCGCGCAACTCGCGTGCCTGCACGTCGAGCTCGCGCAGCTTCGTCATCGCCAGATCGCGCTCGTTCGACGATGTACTCGAAATCGCGCGAATGACAGCGCGTTTTTGCATGAAGACGTCATCGAATCGCGTCTGCAACCCCGTTAACTGTGGCCCGTAGCCATTCTCTGCCGCACGCTGGTACGCCGGCTGATTAAAATAGACGGGCGGCTTCTCGAATTGATAAAACATGAATACAATCGCGCCTAGCAGCAGAATAAAAAATTGCATGGGCACCTTCACCGCGGCGTTGAAGAGCAATCCGAGACGACTTTCTTTGAGTGAGCCGCCCGCCAGGTATCGTTGCACCTGCGATTGATCCGCTCCGAAATACGAAAGCGCGAGAAAAAAACCGCCAATCAGGCCCGACCAAAATGTATATCGCTTGTGCGGATCGACGGAAAAATCGACCGCCTCCAGTTTTCCCATTTTGCCGGCGACCAAGAGCGTGTTTTCAAACGACAGATGGGGCGAGAGCCGGTAAACCGCGACCGCAAATGCAATCGCCATGCCGACCAAAATCACAATCATCTGGTAGCGTTGGGTGATGCTTACAATTTTCGTCCCGCCCATGACCGTGTAGATAATCACCAATCCCCCCGCGAACCAGATGGTCAGGTTCAAGCGCCACCCGAGCAACGTGGACAGAACAATGGCCGGCGCGTAGATCGTGATTCCAGCAGCGATCCCTCGTTGAACGAGAAACAGAAACGCACCTAGCAGCTGCGTCTTCCGATCGAATCGCTCACCGAGATATTGATAGGCAGTGTAAACTTTCAGACGCTGGTAAATTGGGACGAACACTGCGCACACAACTATGAGCGCGAGCGGTTGCCCAAAGTAGTTCTGGATGAAACCTATGCCACTCTCGTAGGCCTGGCCCGGCATCGATAGAAACGTGATCGGCCCAGCCTGCGTCGCCAGCACGGACAATCCTATCGTGGCCCACCGAATACTGGCATCGCCCTTCAGATATTGGCCTAAGGAGGCACTGCCACGGGTCCGCCAGAGGCCGTAAAGCGGGATCGCCAGAATCGTGGCGATGAGAACAAAATAATCTAACCGGTTCACGAGAACCGGAGAGTGAAGAGGTAGAGGAGCACTACCTCAACTGCAAAGAGCGAAAGCGCCAGGCCGTATGCTTTGCGCCAGGAACGCGCGTCTGGCTTATTATCGTCCCTCTTCATTTTCCCAATGACAACATGTTCGCGAATAATCGGTAAGGCCCTGGCACGCCGGCCGGCAATTGCCGAAACCAGGAGTAACTCGTGTAGATGAAAAAACCCTTGCCTAGCTTCGCAACGAGCAGGCCACCGTCGAGCGGCTTTTCGTTTGGATCATTGCACGACAGGATCGGTGTCCAAGCGGCGTCCCACTTCTTGGGAAAATAAAGTCCGCGTTCCTGAACCCATCCCTCGAAATCTTTCGACGTGATCTTGTTTGGCGACGTCATGAGCGAATGATTGGGCGCCAAAATCCGCATCTCTGCGTTTTCGTCAGTGTCGCGGTCGCGCGAAATTTCCAATGGATACGGCGGCAGTTGCTCGGTCTTAAGATCCGCGAGGGTGTTGTACTGGGCGATGGCAACTCCGCCATTTCTTACATAGGCAAACAGCTCAGGTAACCAGTTGGAAATTTGCTCCTGGGTGTTCCAGGCGCGCACCCCTAGCACGACGGCAGAAAACTGCGCGAGGTTGTTTGCTGTGATATCCGGTTCACTCAAAATCTTCACTGAGTAGCCAATCTGTCGGAGGCTTTCCGGAATATCATCGCCGGCACCAGGAATGTAACCGATGCGGTCGCCTTTCCTGCGAATATCAGCTCGAACAAGTTTAACTTCCGCCTGCGGCATTAACGTCCGCACGCCAATGTGCGGATATGAAATGCGCACGCGCTCGAACGAATACTCGCGGTTGTCGATTGAAACAATAGCTTGCAACGTTCCTTCACTGTTCTGATCTGGTGGTTTGATGGTAAACGTGGCCACAGTCTCGGCATTGGCTCCCTTCAAATCTATCGGTACGGACGCCGGATCGACTTTCCACCCCTGCGGCACAGCTAGTTTAAGTTCTCCTTTCACAGGACCGGTGGCCGCCGTGGCACGTACTGAAACGGGTTTTGGATGATTTGTCGGGAATATCAACACGCTGTCAGCTATGTTCGCGAAAACGGGTGGCGTAATGACCAACGGTCGTCGCAGTTCGCCCGCCACTGGGTCAACCGAGCGATACTTCGTGTCTATAATGTAGCTGAGTTCCTGCTCGTTCACTTGCAGAACTATCTCTACCGGAAACTCAGGGGGATTTTCGGGGAGGCCGATAAGTTTTTGATCATCTACAGCAAAGGCGCCCAGCGTTCCATGTTTGCGAAGCCAGTACGGCTGCGAATACGGAGCATTTTCCGGGATCCTACACGACAGATCTTTCGTAACGAGTTCGTTGGATGGAAGCGCCGCATCGATTTTCATCGAGTCGCCGGAGTTGGGAAGTCGTACTTCCTTCAAGATCACCGGAATATCGCAGCGGTTAATTGCCTCCACTTTTATTGTTGCCGTTTGCCCTGGCGTGACAGCCTCATTGGTTGTCGACGCTTCCACATGCAAGCCAAGACATGCGGCGATGATCGCATCCAGCTCCGCCTTTTTCTCCCGGATCCACGAGTCGTCCTTAATTCGACTCATCGCCTGCCGCAGCTTCAACAACTCAGGCACGGAAGCGGCTGGATCGCCTGGGCGGAAGTTTGAAATGATCTGACGAATTTGTGTAGCAATCGATTCCGAATTCGCAACGCGCGACCAAGTCGTATCGATCCCCTCGAAAAGGGAGCTTGTCATCGGCTCACCTTCCAACAGTTTGAAATATTCCTTTCGCGCTCCGCGTCTTGGCGGACTGCCTACGCCCTGGCTCTTATGCATGCTCAGACTGGCCGCTGCAATCTCAGTGTAAGCTTTGCCGAGAAGCGGATTGTAATCGCCCGCTTCCAAAACGATCAGACCCGTCGGATCAAAAGGAAGGTTGCGGTTCGAAAAGAAAAATGGAGACGTGTTCCAAACCAGTCGCGCCGGGCGCCAGGGTTTCACGAAAGCCAACTGCTCAGGAAAACGATTTGGGTCACCTGAAGCCGAAAACGCCTCCTGAGCCAGAATCGCTGACGCTGTGTGATGGCCGTGCGTCAGTTGATCCTCCGGACTGAAGCGGGTCACGATTACATCCGGCCGAAACTTGCGGACCACCCAAACTACATCAGACAGAATTTTGTCGTGGTCCCAGATGCGCATTGTCTCCTCAGCAGTCTTTGAAAAACCGAAATCGATTGCTCGCGAGAAGAACTGTTTCGCATGATCGATCCGTCGCGCCGCCAGCAATTCCTCTGTTCGAATAACGCCGAGGCGCTCGCGCAGTTCCGGTCCGATCAAATTCTGACCGCCATCCCCGCGCGTAATTGAA
>QHMR01000033.1 GCA_003217875.1 Verrucomicrobiota bacterium | reverse complement strand
ACTCACAGCGCCATCGCTCGTTGACGACTGCGCCGACCGTTTGTAGGAACCTTTCCCGCGCGCCGCACTTGAATCTTCACCAAACCAATAGCAATGTTTCATCAAATCCAAACCTACACCGAGCTCGCATCTACAGAGCACGTTGGAGTCGGCGTGTGACGATCTAAAGGACAAAAACGAATGCGAAAGCGAATCAGTCCTCAGCCGCAGCGAGAAAGCCCGTCAGCGAATACAGCCTGGCTCGACTTGGAAGCCCTAGCCCGAGTCGAAGTCACATCGGAAGACGCGGCGCACCCCATCGAATCAGCGCTGTTGACTGTTGGCGCAACAGGATGGCGCGCGCAAAGCCCAGGAGAACAGACGATCCGCCTCCTGTTCGACTGCGCGCAGAGCGTCCGACGCATCCGCCTGGTCTTCCGAGAAGAAAACGAGGCGCGCACGCAGGAGTTCGTCCTGCGCTGGTCGCCAACGGTAGACGGTTCATCGCGCGAGATCCTGCGTCAGCAGTATCACTTCAGCCTATCGGGAGCGACTGAGGAGATCGAGGACTACCGAGTCGAATTGGAAGACGTGGTTGCTCTCGAGATCACCATCATCCCGAACATAAGTGGCGTTGACGCATACGCCTCCCTCGCGGAGTTGCGCCTTGCGGGCAATGGTGAATAGCTGGCAGAGCTGACTGTTCAATCACGGGACTGGATATTGTCGACGTGTGGACACAAAAACCATGGCTCATCGGAAGAACAAACTTGGCCTATCGGTCGCGATCGGCGCAGGCGTCGGAGCAGCACTGGGTGTCGCATTGCATCACCTGCCGTTGTGGCTGAGCCTCGGTTGCGTCGGTGGCATCATGACCGGAATTATTTTGACGCGAATGACGCGATCCTGATTCTCTCAAAGGCATTTTGGTAGTTTTGCAGCGTGTTACGCGGGATAATGCGTGAGGCTCTGGAATACTTCGCAATCTGATTGAAGTCGCCGTGCGTTTGCTTTCCACCGGCCCCGTTCCTCAATTACACAAGATTCGGGTCGACTCTGACAATAAGCGGTGAGCGCAATGCACCAAGATGGCTTTAACTCCATCTAGAAAGATAAAATATGAATATGAATAAATTAATAACATGGAACCCACTTCGGGAGATGGAGGAAGCTCAGAACCGCTTTAGCACATTGTTTGGCGGCTTTCCGACTTTTCCCATTCGTTTCCCGAAGAACGGCGGGAGCTTCAAGCTAGCCGATTGGTCGCCCTTGGTGGACATCACCGAGGATGATCATGAGTATCTGTTCAAGGCTGACCTGCCCGAGATGAAGAAGGATGACGTTAAAGTGACAATCGAAAACGGCATTCTTTACATTTCCGGCGAGCGCAGAGCAGAAAAGGAAGAAAAGAAGAGAAAATTCCATCGGCTTGAACGCTTCTTCGGCACCTTTGAGCGCACGTTCACCGTGCCCGAAGATGCGGACCCAACCAAGATCAGGGCTGAGTTTCGCGACGGCGTGTTGCAGGTTCACCTGGAAAAACGCCCGATGCCGAAGCCAAAAACAATCGAAGTAAAAGTGCAGTAATGCGCTAACACTGACGGCGAGCGTACGGAAAATCCCGTGCGTTTCGCCCCCAGTGTGGGGCGGCTTAGTTAGTCGCCGTTGCCGTCCCGCGCCACACTTTGAGCCTTCACGGAGGTAATTGCCATGTCTGACGAAATCCACTCTTACATCCAACTTCAGCAACAGATCCACCACGCCTTGCGCGTCCAGCATCCCGACTGGGTCGAGCCGAACGGCAATTGCCCCACCTGCGACTCCTATGAGTCACGCCTCGCCGAACTGCTCGGCCTTTCTCACCGGACGAACAGCCCTACACCGAGCGTCGCAGCTTAGGAAGCGCTTCGCGAAATTGCGTGGGAGAGCGACGGACGATTCGCTTAAACTCGCGATTGAAATTCGTCATGGATTGAAATCCGCATGCGAAGGCAACTTCGCTAACTCGCGAATTGGGATTGAGCAAAAGCGTCTTCGATTTCTCCACTCGAACTCTCGAGAGGTAATCGATGAAATTCATCCCGGTCGCTTTCTTGAACATCTTGCAGAAGTAATGCC
>QHMR01000032.1:3566-7800 GCA_003217875.1 Verrucomicrobiota bacterium | reverse complement strand
CGACGCCAGTTCTTGGGACGCATCGCTTTGAGCCCTTAGGCATGCGGCGCGGGCTTGGTTGAAACGAGCCAGAATCGCGGCGAATGAATCGTCATCCGTTTTGCCATGGTGTGCAGGCGACCATGAATCGTGTGCTCGAATATTAAGCGGCAAACCCACCGCTTCGCTGAAAGCCCGTTCGTAATCTTTGAAAATCTGAGAACGCGACAGATGTAGCATCACTTCCTGGTCAGACGATCGCGCTGGCGCGCCTCTTCCACGGGCCTTGCGGACCAGGCGGCCTCTTTTTGAGTGTCTCATTGGCGGTAATTATTTTTCGACACCGGGTTATCAGAGGGGATTGCAGCTTCGACAGCTGGAGCGCTCCCTCTTTTAGCGACACTCTTGCGCTCTATTAAACTAGCCGCGGTCATGTCCAACCGTTCGTAATCCGAGCTACGTTGGCAGCCCTCGGCACGCCGCATGCAGTTAGGGCTTTGGTCGTGTCTTCCACAGTTAGGAGGTACTTGCGCACGATAGGATGAATTGCATATGCGACTTCAGCATCTCGCATTATTTCGCGGAATTGGATTAGGTGCATGTGCCGTTAACCTCGTAGGAGAATGCCTTCAGCGTGCCTCGCGGTGGTGGCGTCTCTTTGCGATCGTCACACAGTAACTGTTGAAGTTGCCCCGGATTTCCCCCTTCGTTTTCCCAACGTCGCTCTGCGGCAAAATCGCTTTCTTCGTTTGTGAACTTGCGAAAGTCAGGGGATCCATGATGGCAATCAATGAAGCGGCTCACCGTCCGTTGTCCTTATGAAGTCGTGGTACGATGAATAAGTCGCCGAAGGTCAGCTGCTGGCGAACATCCGGCCTCCGCTTGCGCGCCGCAGCGCGAAACTTCTTGAAAAGCGCCGCGCGACCTTTTGAAGTTTTATGTTGCGCGTAGTAAAGCGCGCAGTTTTGAGTCAATGTTGGTTCCATGTTAATTCTGCGTTTATTTGGCTGGCGGCGGATTGACTCGGGCGCTGATGTCTGAGCAATTCGTATCGAGGCGCGTGATATAAGCATCCAGGAACGCCACGAAACCTATCCCTGAGACGGCAGTGTCACCCGACAAGGTCTCGAGCAATTTTTCAAGCTCATCTTTATGAGCAGCGATAGCATTCATGATGCTGTTTTGTGTGCAGAGAGAAGGGCCCGCACACCTGCGCGATCGATTGACGCTGCGATTGTTAAGGAGCCAGCATACGGCTGCGACTGCCGATTAGCTAACGGTATTTACCGCCACAATTCGCCACACCATATTTTTGGATGAGTAGTTTTGCTCGCCGCGAAGCGAATCGCGCGCTAAGAGTGGAAGCATGGCTGACACGCACACAGGCAGGTGTTACTGCGGAGCGGTGAAGATCGAGGTGCGCGGCGAACCGTTGGAGATGGGTTACTGTCATTGCGAAAACTGCCGTCGCTATTCCGCCGCGCCGGTGAGCGCGTTCACGTTGTGGAAAAAGGATAACGTGAGGCTCACCAAAGGCGCGGAATTCCTCGGACGATTCAAGAGCAGCGGCATTAGCGACCGCCGGTATTGCACAAAGTGCGGCGGTCACATCGCGGTCGATCATCCGACTCTCGGCTTGATCGATGTACGACTCGGTGCGCTCCGGAACTTTCCGTTCAAGCCAACGGTGCACTTGAACTATGCAGAAACCGTTCTTCCAATGAGAGATGGACTGCCGAAGCTTAAGGACTTTCCGGCTGCTATTGGTGGATCCGGCGAGACCCTGCCGGAGTAACTGTTGCTGGTACTTCTTAAATCTTAATTCTTCCTTCTGACTTGAGATGACGGGCTACCCAAGCTCAAAGACTTTCCGGCGGAGATCGGCGGGTCAGGAGAAACGCTGCCGAGTAACGCAAAAATAATCCACGGTGGTTGGGCGCGACCGCCGGGCGCGCCGGGAACGATGCCGATCAGCGAAGCTGTCCGAGCAAGTGGTTGTAATCCTCGTGCGTGCCGATCCAGAACCATAGAACCAGATCGCCCTCTCGGCGCGCAAGGGCGCGATAGTGATCGCCGATTCGCACGGACCAGACGTTTCCGACAACCGGCTTGAACTGCGTTGACGGGTGGAACGGATCACGCAGCCAAAGTTGAAACTTTTCTCGAGCGAGACATTGGACATGAGCTGGCAGTCTATTGAACTCGTGCCAGAAACGCCGATGCGTTCTCGACGTCACGGCATTTCGCGGGTGCGTCCTGCTTTGATGTCCTCTTCTACTTCGCGCAGAACGTCATCGAGCTTACCGCTCGCGATATCGCGCTTCATCTGCTCATCCCATTCGTCATCGTTCCAACCGTGCAGCCACGCCGCGAGTTCGGCGCGCTGCTGGAACGAGAGCTGTTGGATGGCTGCCTTGATTTCCGCGAGACTCATTACCCAAATGTTAGCTTGTCGCAGGCGTCCCAGCAATTAACGGAATGGAAGCCTTGTCGCGGGGGTAAATGTCAAATGTTTTTAAACGCGACCTCGTGTTTGGTACGGATTTGCTGTTGAGCTGCTGTTAGGGGGTCGGCGTCGGACTTGCCTCTGCAGGCGACGCGCTGGTGGCATTCTTTACGTTTTCGACGGCCGAGCCAGCCGCCTGCTTTGTTTTCTCGATCGCGTCCTGCGTTGCGTTCTTCGCCTTCTCCCCGAGCTCCTCAAGTTTCGGCTGCGCGTCTTTCGTCGCCTCTTTTGCTTTGTCCCCCAATTCCTCGAGCTTCGGCTTCGCTTTCTCGATTTGCCTGTCGGCAGCTTCCTTTGCCTCTTTCGCTTTCGTCTCGACCTTCTGTTTCGCGTCCTCGGCCTTCTGTTTTAGGTCGTCTGACGTCTTTTTGTCGCAGGCCGAGAACGCGAGCAAAGCCGCGGCCACAGTCGCTAAAAAAATCATTCGTTTCATATGGGTGATCTCTCTCGTTGATTCCCTTTAACCTACAGAACTGAATAATCATCCGCGAATCGCGCACAATCGGCAAGATCACATGGTCCCGGTCTTATTTTGGCAATGAAACAAGGAATCCAAATTCAGCGCGGAGATGTCGATCTTGTAGATATCGCGCAGTCCGTTGCCTGGGCTGTGCAGTTTTTGCAAGAGCTCCCGATAGCTCAGACGTTTCTCCAAGGGCTTGTCGGCAAAGCTGCGGTTGCTGGTAAAGAAGAACCATTTCCCGTCAGGTGAAACTTTCGGGCAGAAATCCCAACCCGCTGAATTGATCGTGTCGCCAAGGTTCACCGGTTTGGTCCAGGCGCTTTCGCGCCGAAAGCTCACATACAAATCATACGCGCCGCGGCTTTCTGGTAAGCCTGTTCCGGCAAAAATAATGTAGCTTTCGTCCGGCGCGATGAATGGCTCGACTTCGTTCGCGGCGGTGTTGATCAGCTCACCAAGATTTTCCGGAGGCTGATATTTTCCATCGACCAGTCGCGAAACATACAGGTCGCATCTCCCTTTGCCGCCCGGCCGTTCCGAACCGAAGTAGAGATTTCCGTTTTTGCTTACGGTCGGAAACCATTCGTTGGCATCGCTGTTCACCACATCGAGATGTTCCGGCGCTGACCAGCCGCCAGTTGGCTTAGTACCGGCCGCCGCGCCTTCGCGGCTCATCATCCAGATATTGGTATCTTCCTTCGCTTTTCCGTTCACCAGACGCGTGCTGATGAAAAACAATCGCTCCCCATCCAGTGTGATGAACGGATCGGCATCAGAGAACTGGCCAGAGAACGGCACCACTTCCGGCGTCGACCACTTCCCGTTTTGTTCGTGGGAAACAACAATCGTCCAATGATTGAACGACGGATCGTTTTTCAAAAAATAGAGCGTCTTGCCGTCAGGCGTGAACGCCGGATGCGATTCGTCGTCCCCTGTTGAGATCACGTTTTCGCCAAGTAACTGCGGCTCTGGTGCGGCCGCGTTCGGTTGCGCGAAGCAAAGCGACTGTATCACACCGAGGCTGATTAACGCGCGCGTCAGATCGCCAATAGTGAATTCAGCCACGCGAAATAATTATCCCGAAACAGCTGTTGTCACGCTTGCAATGCAGATCACATCATCGAAATGCCAAAACTGTCTGATCGATCCTACGTCGGGACCGGACAGAAGCTAGAGCGTTCTGCGGTGACTCAGCAGGGCTTGGCAGTGATTTAAACGTGTCGTTTAGCAGTGGGTATACGCTGTCAATCTTTGCCTGATCAAAAGGCCTCTGCCAAAAGACCCTA
>QHMR01000032.1:0-3554 GCA_003217875.1 Verrucomicrobiota bacterium | reverse complement strand
AACGATCTCGCCACATGACCAAGGGCTTCCACCGGCTCGCTGGTTTGCCCGCAGGACGTGACAGCCACCGTCGACCACGATAATTCCTTTGATGCCCGCGTACCCAGACTGCCGCAACTTCTTCGCTTTAGAATTCAACGCGGCGAAAAGCGGATTCCGTGTCAGTGAGTACGCAGCGTTATACCCAGCAAACCCTCCCGTGGTGCGGCCCAACTGCGCTGGATCGTACATGATCTGCAAGTCAATGCCTTCATCAGCTCGTCGGTACGTGTGGCGCTCTGTGGGGCTTAAAAGAATTGAACGCATGAAGTTCGCCAGCTCGCATTTTATAAAACGGGGGATCTCCTTTTTGGACGGCAAAAGCAATCGGTTGACTTTGTCAGGCCAGCGACATTGCCGCCGGAAATCGAACGCCTGGCCGCATGGGATATGGGTTTTCTGCCGGACGTGCGCCGCATCGTTGAGAACAGTTTCCAGTAAGTCGGTCACCGATTCGGATATCGAATCCACCTGCGAGTCCAGACTTCGCGGCAACACGACGGAACTCTTCAAAAAAATAATACGCTGGATTCTTTCTATCGGATTCCTCATCCGAAACCGCAACTATATCAATCACGAACTCGATCGAGTTGTCGGCCGCCGAAATGAACAAATCCGGGCGTTTGCCGCCTAACGAAGGCTCATATCGAACATTCGCATTCCGAGCAAAAGCTGCAGCAAGGACAACTTCCCATTCGGTGGAGATCGCTTGGCGCTCGCGTCCGTTAAGGCGAGTAATGATGTCTTTCTCTTGCGACGGACCGATGATGTGTGGTCGCAGCGAATCGAGTTCTTGTTGAATTATTCGCCGCGGGAATATGGCCACCGGCGAACATATCACATTTCACTACTGGGTCGGATGCTTTGCGAAATACCGTGCTACTGATCCGTCGGATATTGCTGCGAACGCCGCCTTTTTAGCGTCGACGAGCGTTTCAAAGCCTCGCTTTCCTGCCCTCCAGTTCATGTGAATCCGAAACTGTGATGGACTGATCTCATGAATGTCGACTCGGATTTTAGTCTGGCGGATCGAAGCGATTCCGGAATGCATTCGCCAGCGCGACGAGCTCAAGAAGCGAGCAAGACGCGACTCGTATCGCTTCTTTGACTCCATAAAGTTCGACGCGAGTTCTGAGCACGTAAGGTTGTCACAACAGATCTCGCCAACTGCAAGCGGTTCCCAATTCGGATGCCAGATGCGAAATACGTATCGGATTTCAGTGCCGCAATTCTCGCAGTGTTCGCATAGATCTCCGGCGTCGTCCCAACCCAGTAGCTCCCATCCCGTCTGAGGCTTGATGATTCCATGTTGTTCAGCGTGGCATCCTTTGCACAGCGTTTCGCAGGATGAAGGCGGATAATCCCACGGCATTCGACCGGGAAAGTAAATGGTGTGATGGACCTGTAGGACTGCGCCATCAGCCTGTCGCTTTCCGCAGCGCCGACATGCGAAACCATCGAGATCAAGAATCTGTTCTCGAAACGCCTCCCATTTCTCGCCACGATATGATGTCAGCGCGATGGACATTTACGAATTTCACTCGCTGCTTTTCATACTTCGAACACGACGCTCACGTGTTCCGCAATTTTGCGTCACACACGATTTGCTGTTGCAATCGAAAGATTTTTGCGACCGCCTTGCCCAGTAGTTCATCGCGTTTGTCCTCCGACATATTTTTAAAACTGGCTCTCTCGTCCTCCGGAATCTCCGGATCCGTTTGTAGTTGCGTCAACACTTGTTGGGCAAGCGCCTTAGTCGCCACTAGCCGAATTTCGAAAGCTGCGAACCAATCTTCTTTGATCTCCGCTATCGGCGGCGGTTCAACGTACGTCACTCGGTAACTGACGTATCCGAATTTGCTCTTGCGCACTTCCGCGACACGGCAAATGTCGCCGTGCGCCCAAACAAAATCGCCGACTTGCGCCTTCTCCTGTTTTAGTTGTGCCACGAGAGTAGCCGGTCCAACGTTTTCGTCGTGCATCTTCCGAATCGTGGCGTTTACGCCTTCCAGCACAAGGTCCAGGAGTTTCTGACATCGAATCAAGATTGCGTAGCAGAGCAGCCCCACGCGATGGACCCCGAGATAAACGTCATCTTCGTTAAAAGCTGAGCTGCTGTCATGCGGAGTAAAGTGGATATCAGCAGACATGCCGTATGCGTGGATGTACGATTTCCCAATTGCCGCAAGTTCGTTAGGCAGCGCGAGATCAAGAATCCGAATGTATCGTTGTCGAAACGAGGAAAATGGAACACCTGATGTTTTCCACTCATTTTGAAACGCGGCTTGTTTGCGCCGCAAATACCACCGCTTCGAGACATCAATGCGTTTATTTTCTGCCTGCTTGATGTCCCGTTCACGCCATTGAAGTCCGTACTCAGTGTTACGACGCTTGAAACCAAAAAACTCGTGCTGATCGTTCAGTGATCGCACTGTCGAGTCGAACTCTTTAAGCCAGAGGTAGTCTCGATAATAGTCAGGCTCATTGGTGGCGGAAAAGCAGATTAGATCGACCAAAATTTCCGCCAACTTCCGCGCCCGGAAGCTTTGTTCGTCCTGCTGCCACCGAGTTACCAAGCGGATCAGGTGATCTGTGTGTTCCGGTTTTCTGTCGGTCTCGCTCAGCTTCTGGCTCCAATCCATAATGCTGATGCCAGCTTTCTGAACTTCGTCCAGAACGCTGTAGATGAATGCGGGACGCGGATCTTGCCAAAGCGCAGGAGTTATTCGGCGAAATTGGGTTTCATCCAGCCGCAACGCATTCCGTAGATCGTCGGCTGCTTTGATTGCGACCGTGATGTAGAACTCGCAGCTCTCCTGAAAATCCTTTGGTTCAGGCATGTCGAAGCAAAACAGCCGGACCCTTTCAAGTCCGGCTGTTCGAATTCATACTGTCATTCGGCTTAGTAGTCCATGCCGCCCATGCCGCCCGGAGGCATTGGAGGAGTTTTTTCCTTCTCAGGAATCTCGGTGACCAATGCTTCGGTGGTGAGCAACAGGCCCGCGATGGACGCAGCGTTTTGCAGCGCCGTGCGCGTGACCTTGGTTGGATCGACAATTCCCGCCTTCACCAGGTCGGTGTATTCATCGGCGGAAACGTCATAGCCTTCGTTGCCTTTGCGCTTCTTCACTTCCTCAACAACGAGCGCGCCTTCGCGGACCGCGTTGTCGGCAAGTTGACGCGTCGGCTCTTCGACGGCCCGTCGCACAATCGCGACACCGACTTTTTCATCGGGTTCGAGGTCCTTCACGTTGTCGAGCGCTTTCTGCGCGCGCAGGAATGCAACACCGCCGCCTGCGACGATGCCTTCCTCAACCGCCGCACGCGTGGCGTGCAACGCGTCTTCGACCCGAGCTTTTTTCTCTTTCATCTCGGTCTCAGTCGCAGCGCCGACGTTGATGACTGCAACACCGCCTGCGAGTTTCGCCAGGCGCTCCTGCAGTTTCTCCCGATCGTAATCGCTGGTCGTCTCTTCAATCTGACGACGGATCTGAGCGACGCGGCCCTGGATATCG
>QHMR01000084.1:4431-11477 GCA_003217875.1 Verrucomicrobiota bacterium | reverse complement strand
TGGCGGATCTGCGAGAATCAGGCTCAATCGAGCAGGATGCCGATCTTGTCGGTTTGCTTGTTCGGGAGGAATATTACGCCGATTCAGACGAGGAACGAACAGAGCTGGAAGGCAAGGCTGAGCTTATTATTGCCAAACAGAGAAATGGTCCGATCGGCCAAGTTAAACTTACTTTCCTGAAGGACTTCACGCGCTTCGAAGACCGCGCGGAAGAGGCGGCTGAGCCGGAGGAAGCGTTTTAGAGCGATTTTGCCGCTTCGATCACGTGCTGGGCGTCGATGCCGCGCTCTTTCATCACTTCGGCGCCGGGTGCGCTCAGGCCAAACTCATGGAGTCCGATAACTTTCCCATCGAGGCCGACGTATTGGTACCAAATATCCGGCACGCCGGCTTCGATGGCGACACGTTTACGGCAGTCGTTAGGCAAAACTTCCCGGCGGTATTCTGCAGGCTGGCGATTGAATATTTCAAAACACGGCATCGAAACAACGCGTACGTCGTTGCCGAGCTCTTTTGCTGCTGCCAGCGCGTGCTGCAGTTCGCTTCCACACGAAAGAATAATCAGATCAAGCTTACCGCCCTCTTTTTTTGCGATGTAACCGCCACGCAGCACTCCTTCGCGCCGCAATTTTGGATCAATGTCGTTTAAGATCGGAACGGTCTGACGCGTGAGCGCGAGCAGAGTTGGCCCCTCGATTCGCTGCATCGCCGCGACAAATGCGCCTGCGGTCTCTTCGGGGTCCGCCGGGCGAATCACGTCAATGTTCGGCATTAAACGAACAGAGCTCACCGTCTCCACCGGTTGATGGGTCGGGCCATCTTCACCGACGCCAATTGAATCGTGGGTGAAAATGTAAACGTTGGGAAGCTTCGCCAGCGCGCTCAATCGAATGGCAGCACGACAATAGTCGGTGAACACCATGAATGTTGCGCCCGATGCGCGGAATAGCCCGTGATATGAGATGCCATTGAGAATCGTGCACATGCCGTGCTCGCGAATGCCGAACCGGATGTTGCGGCCGCCGGGATTGTTGCGCTCAAAATCCCCGCCATCCTTGATGTAATTCATGGTCGAGCCGTACAAGTCCGCACTGCCGCTTATCAGGACCGGCATCGCCTGTGCAATCGGTTGTAATACTTCGCCGCCAGCCTTCCGCGTGGCGAGCTTCGCATCCTTTGGAAACTCCGGAATCTTCGTCAGGAGATCGGCCGGGACTTTTCGCTCGAGCCCATCATCGAGTAACTTCGCCTTGTCAGGATTTTTCTTGCGCCACGCGTTGTAAGTTTCTTCCCAGCGGTCGTAATCGGCGAGCAACTTTTTCTTGTGCTGGGCGAAGTAGTCATACACGTCCTGAGAAACGAAGTAATGTTCATCCGGCAAGCCGAGCGCCTTGCGCGCGGCATCGACAAACTTTGCGCCCGCTTCTCCATGGGCCTTGTAGGTTCCTTCGACTTCCGGGATGCCCTTTCCGATGAGCGTGTGCGCGATGATGAACTGGGGCTTGCCGTTATCGCGCCTCTTCGCTACTTCGAAAGCATCGAGAAACTGCTGCATGTCGTGGCCGTCGATCTCCTGAACGTCAAACCCATATGCCTCCATGCGTTTGCCAGTGTCTTCGCTTTGCGTCTCCTTCGCTGGCGCGTCCAGCGTGACGGCGTTGGAATCGTAGATGAAGATCAGATTATCAAGACCCCAATGGCCCGCCAGCGCGCAGGCCTCGGACGCGACTCCCTCCTGCATGTCGCCGTCACTGCACAAACAGATCACATGCTGATCGAAAATTTTGCGCTCATCAGAGTTGAAACGCGCCGCCGCCATTTTTGTCGCCACCGAAATGCCAACCGCGTTGCCGACGCCCTGGCCGAGTGGCCCCGTCGTGCATTCCACACCAGGAGTATGGCCAAATTCAGGGTGGCCCGGCGTCTTGGAATGCAATTGCCGGAATCGTTTTATTTCCGACATAGGCAAGTCGTAACCGCTCATGTGCAGCCAGGCGTAAAGGAACATGCTGCCGTGCCCGCCTGAGAGGACAAAAATATCGCGATTGATCCAACGCGGCTGATCGGGGTTGTACTTCAGCGCGTAGCAAAAAAGCACCGCGCCGATTTCCGCGCAGCCGAGCGGCAGCCCAAGATGCCCCGATTGCGAGGCCTGCACGGCGTCCATACACAAACCGCGCGCCTGATTCGCAGCTTTTGAAAGAATTTCAACATTCAAACTCATGATCGCTTTATAAGCAGAGATAAACGGAAGGAAAATGAATTCGACTTTCGCTTTGCTCGCTTCAGATCGACAATTCTCTTCTGTAGTGGCGGTATCGCCATTCTAACATGAATCAAACCGCCCTTTTGCACATCGTTGAGCGACTCGAACGCCTGGTGACCAGGCTCCCCGAGAAGATTCGCCGGCCCGTTTTGCGTGAGTTAACGCCGTTGAAGGAATTGTTTCTCGAACAACGGCCGCCGCGATTTCTATTCGTTGGATCGAGCAAGATGCCAATGCCCCAAATCATCAACGCGCTTTTTGCCTCCGGCGCTCAAGAGCAAAAGAATGTTTCTCTGATGCCAGTGCATCGCTGGATTGACTGGAACATATCCGGTCACGGAACGATCTCGATCCTCGATGCGCGGGACGCGAGCGATTCCGCTTCAGCTCAGGTCGAAGAAGATCTCGAACGTCAACCCGCCGACATCATCTTCGTTTTTGACGACGAGGACTCGGATTTTGAGAAATCGGGCTCCGCCAGCTTGATGTTGCGCCTACAACATCCCTTTAGCGGAACACTCGGCGATGCCAAAGTTATCGGCGTTGCCTTCGGTTCAGAAAACCGCACGAAGCAATTGGAAGAACGACTGAAGACCCAACCAGCGATTCGCGATCGTTTGCTGCAGGTCATCCAGTTCACTGAAATGCCTTCGGCAGAAGGGCAGGGTTTTTTGTCGTTTCTGGCAGAGGAACTTCCAAACCCAGCCAAGATCGAAATGATCCGAATTTCGCGCGATCGCGAAGCGCAGCATCATGTCGCACAAATGCTGATCAAATCTACAACGGCGATTTGCACCGCGATAGGTGCGCAGCCCATTCCGCTGGCAGATCTGCCGATTCTCACTTCGCTTCAGGTGGTGATGGTCTCGGGAATTATGTATATCAGCGGCCGGGAACGAAGCCTGCGCGCTGCGACGGAATTTATCACTGCGCTCGGCGCAAACGTCGGCGCGGGAATGCTTCTCCGCGAAGGTGCCCGGGCGATCCTGAAGTTTTTTCCCGGCTGGGGCAATGTAGTCTGCGGCATGGTTGCCGGCGCCGGCACATATGCGATTGGCCGCGCCGCCAGCGCGTTTTTCATCGGCGGTGTCTCACTGAAAGACGCACGACGAAAATATCTGGCCGACCGGAAAAAAGCCTCGCACAAGCCGCATTGGCTAGACGGTTCGATGAGAGCCTCAAAGCAGATTGAATAACTTGTGAATAACTCTTCGGCGCCTGCGCATTTTGTTCACACTATCTTGTGAACAGAAATAGCAATTTCGAGTGTCACAACGCGGGACATGCAAGGTTCATATGAAACTTTCAGACATACTTGCCACGCTCCGAGAAATTCGCGTGTCGCCAGCCAAAACACTTGGACAGAATTTTCTGCACGACCAAAATCTTGCTCGGTGGATTGTCGATCAGGCGCAGATCACTTCAGACGATTACGTCGTTGAGATTGGACCTGGACTAGGCGCCCTGACCCGCTTCATCCTTGAGAAAGGCGCGCACGTTCTTGCAATCGAGAAAGACGCGCGCCTGGCAGGTTTTTTGCGCACGCACTTTCCTAATCAGCGACTTGAAATACTCGACAGCGACGCGCTGAAATTTGATCCGCGTTCTCTTTTTGCGCATCGCACAGTGAAACTGCTCGGGAATCTTCCGTACAACGTTTCAAGCGTATTACTGTTGCGATTTCTTGAACAGCCAAGTCCCATCTCATTGTTGTTGTTGATGTTACAAAAGGAAGTAGCCGAGCGCCTCTCAGCATCGCCATCCACGCATGATTACGGAGCGCTAACGTTGCGCGTCCAATTGCATCATCACGTAAAATACTTGCGCACTGTTCCTGCGACCGTTTTTTTTCCGCGACCTGAAGTTGATTCCGCAGTGGTACGAATCTTGCCGCGCGATCCGCTCGAGTTGCCTCAGCACGACGACCAATTGCTTCGGAGATTAGTCCGGGCCGGGTTTTCTCAGAGGAGAAAACAGTTGAGAAAATTGATTCGCGAACACATCAAGGACTGGGACACGGTCTCGCGCCGCCTGAACATCGGCGCCAACGCTCGAGCGGAAGAGCTATCGTTGCCGCAATGGATTGCTCTGGCGAATTGCATTGCGCCTCCTCCGGACCCGGACACGGCCGTAAACAGAAATGAGCGGTTCCCAATTGTCGACAAAAAAGATCGAATTCTACGATATGCAAACCGCTCCGAGGTGCATGGGAATAACTTGCGCCATCGCGCCGTTCATATCCTGATATTTAATGAAGCTGGTGAACTTTATTTGCAGCAACGCTCGCGTTGGAAAGATCGGCATCCTTTGAAGTGGGACTCAAGCGCTGCAGGCCATGTGGCCTTCAGGGAAAGTTATGACGAGACCGCCCGGCGCGAATTGAAGGAGGAATTGGGCACGACTGTGCCTCTCCACAAAGTTTCAAAAGTTTCAGCCTCGCAACGCACCGACCACGAGTTTATCTGGCTATATCGAGGCCTGACTTCCGGCGATCTCGTGCCCGATAACTCTGAAATCGAGCAAGGGGCATTCTTCCGCCCGGCTGTCATCGATGGTTGGACATCAGCACGACCCGAAGACTTCGCTCCGGGGTTTTTGGAGTGTTGGAAAGCGTACCGCCGGAAAACGCGCGCCGCCTGACCTTTCGGCCATACGGCATCAGAACTCTCAGCGAGAATTGCCGCCGCGCTTCAGCGCTTCTGGCGAAGGCAGGTTCCAAGAACGCCATTTCTTATCGTACTCCACGGCTGGCAGGAGCGCATAGCAGGGGTGGCCCTTCACTCGCAGCCAGGTGATTAGCTTCACCAGATTGTCCTTCGGCATGGTCGTGCAGCCAGTGGTCGGTCGATTGACGCCGCGACGAATGTGAAAAAAAATGGCGCTTCCTCTGCCGGCCACAGGCGGATCGGAATTATGCCTGATCTCAACTAGCCACTGATAAGCGAAATCACCCGAGCGCATTTTCTCGTGCGTGTAATTGTCTGGCGGATTTTTGGGATCGATTACGATATGCCGATTGTAATGCGGTGAGCGCGGGTCATCGCTCCAAACGTCTGCCTCAGTGACTTGATGGTATGGATAGTCACCTCCCTGAGGCAGGTGCGAATCGTATCCGAAAACCTGACCGATTTCGAACACACCCGCAGGCGCGCGGCCATCGCGCTCTTGCTTCCGAAGACCCGGCTCATTTTGTCCGGCAAGCCCTGTGCCCCATGCGAGTCCGTTTTTGCCAAACAAAACTGGGAACGGTCCAGCCACAGAAACCCAATCTCCGCCATGCATTCGCTCAAATAACCGCAGGTCGCCGCGCATGGAGTTCCATGTCGGCGCGATTCCGAGGATGAGCTGCGTGCAATCATTGGGAACACCCTCCGCACGCGCATTGACGGCAAGTAGCACGAATAAGCAGACCGCGAGAGTGCGTGAGATCGACATAAGGGTTCTACAGAGAAGTCACTTTAAAGGTTCCGCCAGTTGTTTTCACATCCGCGGCAACAACGCATATCGATTCTTGTGTGTCGGCTCGGGACTGACTTGAGCCTAAACCCTAATCATTATGAAAACATTATTGTCATTGGGAGCTATGGTTGCCGTGTTGGGTTTGGCCATGGCTTCTACGTTCGCCCAAACCCAGAGCACTACCAGCAGCAGCACCACTTACGTCCAGACGAGTAAGCTCGTCGGCACAAAAGTGAAATCATCCCAGGGAGAAGAAATTGGCGTGGTAAAAGACGTCGTGCTCGACCGCAACACTGGCTGCATGGCTTATACTGTCCTTTCCACGGGCGGAGGCGGCGCGCGTGTCAGCAGAGGTGGCAAAATGGTTGCCGTTCCATGGACGGTCTATTCCCCCACATCGGATCTTAGCGTTATGACAGTAACCGTCGACCGTGACCGCATCTATAACGCGCCCGTGTTCGACTATGCGCGCATCGATGAGTATTCCAGGCCTGATTACATTAGCAATGTCTATAGCTATTATGGCGTGAGCCCGGGAGCAGCAGTTGGTGTTGGAGTTTCTGGCGGTACTTCAACGACAACAACCGGCGCAGCGACGACGACAGGCGCCGCAACAGGTGCGGCCGGGAGAGCAGGCGCAACGACAAGTCCTGGCGCGACCACGTCACCTGCGACAACTGGATCGCCGGCCGCGACAAGGTCGCCGATGGGAACGGCTTCACCGGCGGGCAGAGGATCGCCGAGCCCGCGTGCGACAGCAGGACAAAGCCCGCGCGCAACTCCGCCGGAAAGAGCACGTGAATCAGTTACTCCAAGTACTCGCGGCGGAGCAACCGGTAGTTCACCGACGGAAGAACGAACGCGCGGCACAAGAGGGAGGGGGGAGCAGGCAACTCCGCCAAGTGGTCGCAGCGAAACCGGTAGTACGGAAACTGGTCGCGGCGAGACTGGATCGCGTTCTGAAACACAGCCGGCTCCCTCAGAGGAAGGCGCCACTGGCGAAAAGGCAACCGGCTCACAGCATCGCCAACGAGGAGGAAAGCACGAAACTACTACGCCGCCGGAGAAACCAGGAGAACAAGAATAAACGACTGAGTATGCTCAGCGGTATAGGACTCTAGAACAATTAGCCCGACAGCATCGAAGCTGTCGGGCTTTTTGCTGTCCAAGCCGCGCGCACTTGTTCTGCAGGTCTACAGCCCGGACTTGATTGCTCAGCCCGTCGCCTCTTCTACTGCAGCTGTGTCTTCCGGAAGATATTTCACGCCAATGAGCCAGACCAGACCGGAGACGAGAATTATGCCGGACACAAATAGAAACG
>QHMR01000084.1:0-4305 GCA_003217875.1 Verrucomicrobiota bacterium | reverse complement strand
CCACGCCGCGGGAAACGGAATGTAAAGCGCCACAACGAAAATCGGACACGCCATAAGCATTCCGATTCCTGAGACCCAGAAATAGGAACCGGGCACACGCGAGCGCAATCTATCGGCGATAACGCCTCCCAGGAGCGTCGAAACCAAACCTGCGATTACGGTGATCAAGCCAAAGATCGTCATGCCTACGGCAGGACTTTGATTCCGATAACGTAGATAAGCTGGTACCCAGAAGCCCAAGCCTCCGGTTACAAAAGTCATCAACGTTTGCGCAATGCAGTTAATGAGATAAGAGCGCGTGCGGAATAATTTCAGGTAATCGCTTATGCTTCTGCGCGATTTCTGCGCCAGATGATGCGCAGAGACCCGCGGGTCGCGTTGGCGGAAGCAAAGCAGGCCCAGCAACAAACCGGGCGGGGCGACGACATAAAATGCCCAGCGCCAGCCCAAGTGAGCGCCCACCAGTCCGCCGATTACATAACCGAGGGCGCTTCCAACCGGAATTGCCGTGTAAAAAACCGCCATGATGCGACCCCGCGTTTCGATCGGGAAAAGATCGGCCAAGATCGTCGGTGCGGCCGGCCCGTAACCGCCTTCACCGATTCCCACGCAAATTCGAGTGGCGAAAAGAATTCCAAATGTCGCCGCGAGACCGGAGCCGCCGCTGGCCAGGCTCCATAAAATGACCGCAGAACCAACGATGATCCAGCGCGAGAATCGATCGGCGAGCAAACCGAGAATCGGTGCGCTGATCATGTAAGTTACGAAAAACGCATCGCCAAGAAGGCCTGTCTTCGTCATAGCGTTTACGTCGTTACTTGCGAAAAAGCTCGCGCGGATGTCAGGCTCGAGGGCGGCCAGAATTTGTCGGTCGATGTAATTAAACAGATTGATGCCGAGTAGAAGTAACAACGCACTGTGCGCGCCGCTGATTGATTTCTTGATGCCGCCTTCCACCGTCAGTTGGCGATTGCAGATGGCAACGCGTTAATTGTAAATCATAAACGATGCCTTTGATGTCCCGCACTGAACGCGCCCTCTATTTTTTTGGGCGGTTGCTGGTTCGTTGTTTTTATCGCGTTACCGCGATCGGCTTGGAAAATCTGCCGGCGGGCGGGTTTCTTCTCGTGCCCAATCATATCAGTTGGGTGGACGCACTCGTCCTGCAGCTCGCCTGTCCACGTCCGATCCGCTACGTCATCGACCAGGAGTATTTTCACAAGCCGCTTTTGCACCCGTTTTTGCGCGCGCTCGGCTGCATCCCGATCAATATCCGCCATTCGCACCAAGCGGTTCGCGCCGCTGCTGAAAAAGTCGCCGAGGGCGAAATCGTTTGTGTGTTCCCCGAGGGCCAGCTGGAACGCACGGGAACACTGTTGCGTCTGCAACGTGGTTACGAATTGATCGCCCGGCACGCGAATGCGCAGGTCGTTCCTGTTTGGCTGGATCAACTCTGGGGATCGATCTTCTCGTTCCAAGGCGGAAGATTTTTCACAAAGTTTCCCAAGCGGATTCCCTACCCTGTCACCATCGCGTTCGGCAAGCCGCTCAAGGCCGAGACCGCGGATGTCGCGACCATGCGCGAGGAGTTGCTGAAGCTCGGCGAAGTCTGTTTCAGCCGCAGACCATCACTGGATCGGCATCTTGCAGAAGAATGTGTGCGCGGGCTGAAGCGCAGGCCCTTCCGGACAGCTGTGATTGATGGAATGGATCACAGCGAGCTTAGCCGGGCGAAATTGCTCGGCGCGGCGGCAGCGCTGAGTCGCTACCTTCGAAAGGAATTTTCCGACGAACGAATAGCAATCGTCTTGCCTGCCAGCAAGGCGTCAATGGTGGCAAATCTGGCTGTGACCCTGGCAAACAAAGTTCCGGTGGATCTTAATTTCACGATGGGCCGCGCGGCAAATGAATCCTGCTGCAGGCGCGCAAACTTGCGGGTCGCGATTTCAGCGACGCCATTCATGGAACGACTCAAGGATTTTCCGTGGCCGGAACGGGTCTTGAAGCTGGACGAATTGATGCCGCGAATGAAAGGCCAAATCATTTTCTGGTTGATCATATCGATACTGGCTCCGGCGCGTTTGCTTTTGCGGCTTTTGCAAATTCCCAAGGAAGGCGGCCACCGGGAAGCGGTCTTGCTTTTTACCAGCGGAACAACCGGAGACCCAAAAGGGGTTGTCGTTAGCCACCGCAATGTCGTCGGAAATGTCTCGCAATTCCGCGAACTGCTCGACGCCAGGAAGACTGACGCCATCCTCGGCTCGCTGCCCTTTTTTCACACATTCGGATCGACGGTCACCCTTTGGTATCCGCTCATCGAAGATGTGCGCATCGTAACGTATCCAAATCCGTTGGAGGCTGGCAAATGCGCGGCGTTGATCGATCAATATAAGCTGACGTTCCTGTTGGCGACGCCCACTTTCCTGCGTGTGTACTTGCGCAAAGCCGAACTGGAGCAGCTCCGCACCTTGCGCCTCATCATCGTCGGCGCCGAAAAATTGCCTCTCGATCTAGCCAGCCATTTTGAAAAACGGTTCCACAAAAAAGTTTTCGAAGGCTATGGGCTTACCGAGACTGCGCCCGTGGTCAGCGTCAATTTGCCCGGGCCGGAACCGAGAAAGCCCGGAGAACGCGTGCAACCATCGAGCCGTTTGGGATCAGTTGGCAGACTCGCGCCGGGAATCGCCGCAGAAATCCGCGAACCAGAAACGGACCGAAAGCTTTCGCTTTACGAAACCGGAATGCTTTGGCTGCGCGGGCCAAATATTTTCGAAGGCTATCTGGACGAGCCCAAACGAACCGCGGAAATCCTCCGCGATGGTTGGTTGAAAACAGGTGATATCGGTCGATTCGACGAAGATGGCTTCCTTTACATTGAAGGCCGGCTGTCGCGTTTTTCAAAGATCGGCGGCGAAATGGTGCCGCACGAAACGATCGAACAAAAAATTATCGATTTACTCGAGCTATCCGGGAGAGATGAACGCCCCATCGCGATTGTCGGTGTGCAGGACGAGGCAAAGGGCGAAGCGCTCGTTCTGCTCAGTGCCGAAAACATCGATCTTGCCGCGCTGCGCAAAAAACTTCAGGAAGCAGGTGTTCCAAACTTGTGGATTCCAAAGAATGTCCAGCGTGTCGAAGCAATCCCAGTCCTCGCCTCAGGCAAACTCGATTTAAAAAAATGCCAGGAACGCGCGGCTGAAAGCTAGGGCGCGAACAGAAGCTGCTCGCCGTGCCGAGGCCACACCGATGCAAATCCGGATAGCGACTAATTGGGTGCGTTGTTTGCGGGCAATTTGGCTACAAAGCTCTTCACCAGCTCATCGAAGCGATCCGGTTGATCGAGGAACACTGCGTGCGCCGCATCCTCGATTTTTTCGAGACGTGCATGCGGAATCTGATTCGCGGCCGCCTGCTGACGGGCCAGTTCGTCGGATTTAGCTGATGCGATAATCAAAGTCGGACAGTCAATTTTCTTGAGCGCCGGCGTGCGATTCACACCAAACATGTCTGCGATGAGCATGGCGACACCAATATCAGCCGGTGTTTTCATGCCGGTCTCAACCAGCCGGGCGATGGCGTCATCGCCCCCTGGTTTGCTGATGATTGCTCGCATCATTCCGCCCAAATATTCTTTCTGATGCGCTTGATAAACGGCGAACATCTTGAATTGGGCTGCGGTTTCCTGTGGTCGAGCGGCAATGCCATCGGCTCCATCCGAAATGGCGGCATCCACCAGCACAATTCCCGCGAGGTCGTTGCTCCCGTAGCGCTCGACATATGCAGCGACGTCCTGAACGCCCTGCGACCATCCAATTAGGACAGGTCGCCTGACCGCGCATCGAACGCGATTGCCCGATGTGTTTTTGCAAACGTATCAATCTGATGATTCCAAATGTCTACACCTGTGCTCCAGCCGGGAATGAACACGAGCGCAGGTTCGCCACCCGCTTTTCCGCCTTCAGTCACCCGCAGCGAGACACCGTCGGCGACATTCACCATGCGCGAGGATCCCGGGTTTGATGCCGCGCTCCCCGGCATCGTGCCAAGGCAAATCACGGCGATCAGGCAAAAAAGAATGAACTTAACGGGTAAGATCGGCATCGCAGCCCCCGTTAAGTTCATTCTTTTTTGCCTGATCGCCGTGATTTGCCTTGGCACGATGCCGGGGAGCGCGGAATCAAACCCGGGATCCTCGCGCATGGTGAATGTCGCCGACGGTGTCTCGCTGCGGGTGACTGAAGGCGGAAAAGCGGGTGGCGAACCTGCGCTCGTGTTCATTCCCGGCTGGAGCACAGGTGTAGACAT
>QHMR01000083.1 GCA_003217875.1 Verrucomicrobiota bacterium | reverse complement strand
CCGCGACTTTGGATTTTGTGACCTTAGCAGTCCTAATACTTCCCGGAAAGGAACAAGGCTTGTACCGATAGATCGGTTTATCGCGGACGTTTACCAGAACTTTGAGGTCGTAATAACCCCCATGCCGACAAACCCGTGCCAATGCGTTGTCGAACTGAGGCTGGCTTTTCCACTCAACGTATGTCGTCCCGGTTCCAATCATCAAAAAGCCTTTTTGGTTGTCGACGAGTTCGTAGATGCAGCAGCTGCCAACTGCAAGCATCACGATTACCGTTAATATAACGAATGCGAATGTTCCAGATGGGGTTTTCATAACACCTGCTGGTTTGACCCAGGGCATCTTAATTGGCAAGCACAAAGTTCTGGTTGTAGTCCAACACTTATCGAGCAGAAGGAAGTCGGAAATGGATCAGAAGATGCGAATGCGGAGCGTGCTTCTCTTGACGTGGTCGCGCGCGCATTGACGTTAAATGCGCAATGAAAACGGTCTGGCGCGTTTTTGCTTATCTTAAGCGGTATCCGTGGATGGCTGCGGGCACCATGACTTGTGCCATCCTGAGCACGCTGATGGTGATTGTTTTCCCAGCGGCAACGAAGTGGATCATTGACGACGTCGTGCGCGCGAACCGACCGGACAAATTGCTGCCATTGATAATGCTCGCGGCCGGCGCCTTTCTTGTTCAACACGGATTCAACGCGCTGCGCATCCTGCTCAACAACACGTTTGAACAAAGGGTGATCTTCGATTTGCGCAGCGATTTGTATTCGCACATTCAACTGCTGCCGCTGCGCTGGTTCGACAATCGCGCCACGGGCGACCTCATGACGCGGGTGATTGAGGACGTCAACTCGGTCGAGCGCGTGTTGATTGATGGGATCGAGCAGGGAGTGGTCGCCATCCTGCAAGTGGTGATCGTGGCGGCCGTGATGTTTTATTTGAACGTGAAGCTGGCGTTGCTCGCGCTGGTGCCATTTCCATTGCTTGTTGCCGGCGCGCTCACGTACACCCTGACCGCACACCTTCGCTACCGTTCACAACGCCGGGCCGCGTCCAGCATGAACGCCCTGCTGCACGACAATCTCGCCGGCGTCCGACAGATCAAGAGTTTCGTGCGCGAAAAAGAAGAGCACGCGCGCTTTAACCGAGTAAGCGACCAACTACGGCGGGCCACGCTGGTGGTGATGCGGGTGTGGGCGATCTACTCGCCATCGATGTCCATGTTTGAAGCAATCGGTGCGCTGCTCGTACTCGGATTTGGCGGTCACGCGGTGGTCACAGGCGCGATGCAGATCGGCGATCTGGTTGCATTCTTAATCCTCACCGCCTTTCTTTACGATCCCGTTAGCCGGTTGCATCAACTTAATCAACTTGTCCAAGCCGGACGCGCTGCCGGCGAACGTGTGTTTGAAATTCTCGATGAACCAACTGAACCGGGCGTTGTCGCCGCGGACGCCGACCACCGACACGCGCAATTCGTGACCGATTCTCCACGGGAACCTATCGAATCGCAGCCGGGGCGAATTGCTGGCGACATTCGCTACGAAAATGTCAGCTTCAGTTACGTCGAAGGATTGCCAGCCCTCAGGCACGTTTCCTTCCACGCGCCGCCCGGCGCGACGATCGCGCTGGTAGGATCGACCGGCGCGGGAAAATCTACGCTGGTGAATCTGCTGGTGCGCTTCTACGAATTCATCAGCGGACAAATCTATATCGACGAAAAGCCGATCCGTGAATATGGACTGCGCACTCTGCGCGAGGCCATCGGGGTGGTGACACAGGAAAGCTTTTTGTTCAACGGATCCATTCGCGAAAATCTTTTGATGGGAAAACCAGACGCCACTGACGCGCAATTGTGGCGCGTCGTGGATGCAGCCAATGCGCGAAAATTTATCGAACGGTTGCCGGACGGATTGGAAAGCGTGGTCGGCGAGCGCGGAGTGAAATTGAGCGTGGGCGAGAAACAGCGATTATCAATCGCGCGTGCGCTGCTTAAGGATCCGCCCATCCTGATTCTCGACGAAGCTACTGCGAGCGTGGACACGGCGACCGAGCGACTGATTCAGGAAGCACTCGACCGTTTGATGACGAACCGCACATCCATTGTCATCGCGCACCGGCTTTCGACAATCGTGCACGCGGATCAAATTCTCGTGCTCGATCACGGGCGTATTATTGAGCGCGGCACGCACGACGAGTTGCTGGTGCTGGGTGGAAAATACGCGCGCCTTTGTCGGCAAAGTCTACTCGACGCCTCCCCATTGCAGGAGACAGAGCCGCCGGCGGAAGTCGTTACATCGGAAGTGCTCGAGAAAGAGGAGCAATTGCCGGTCTAAAGAATTTGCCTTATTCAGCAGGCGTTGGCGTGGGCGTCGCAGACGTTGGAATCGAGATCGTTTGACCGGCCTGCAATTTACGGCCGTCTTCGATGTGGTTGGCCTTTTGCAACTCATCCACGGTCACCTTGTACATCTTGGCTATGGACGTCAGTGTCTCCCCGCGTGCCACGATGTGCGCGTTGCCGCCAGCCGGATTTGATGAAGACGCGGCTGGAGCACCGGCGCCAGTTGCCGCGGGCGTGCTTTCTCCGATCATGACTCCTGGCCGAATATGTGAAACTTGCTGCTCCAGCTTGAGGATTTCTTGAGAAAGCGCATCAATTTTGACGTTCTGTTCGTCGATCTTTTTTGCCAAAGCTTCGAGCTGGGCGGCGTCAGCTGCTTTTCTGGGCCCTGGCGTAGGCGTCTGAGCAGAAGAAGCCCAAAGCCCAAGAACCAGTGTCCCGCAGAAAATAGCTGTCAGCTTCATCGGGCCGAAACCTTGCCACCTGTAGATTTGTCTGGCAAGCAGCTGGAATGACGAATGTCGAATGAATACAGGAAATTGATGTACAAGAATCCCAAAATCAAAACGCACGCGCCAGGATATTACAACGCTTGATCAGCAAGCTTGTCACGGTTCGTTCTCGGAACTTGCCACGGATTCTCTTTCATGTTGCGAAATTCGGATTTCAAATCTGTTTCGTCATTTGTGCTTCGGTATTCGCTCTGTGGCTTGCCTTTCCAATATTTGCTCTTAGATTTTTTTATGCCTGAGCGCACTCAGAAGCCGGTCGAACCGGTTCCGTGGGGTCCAAAACAGGGCGATGGCGGAGGTCCACGTTCACCGGATATCTCGCGGCCGGACACGAAGGATCTCCTAAAAAAAATGCGCAAGGTCGATCCCAACCAATCCAAGCGCTATCGCCAGCGCACGGGTCAGTAATGGAACGCTCACCGGTTGCGGTCGACCAGAATTTTTCTGGCGCCACTGGCGATTTCCCTGCACTTCTCAGAAGTAAGGGCCTGTTGGCTTCGGCGGTCATTGCTCCGACGCAAGATGCCGGAACGCCACAAAAAGTGTGGCAGCCGACCGAGGCAACTACAATTCTGGCTTTCAAATTTTCAGGTGGCGTGCTGGTCGCGGGCGATCGCCGCGCAACCGCGGGCAACACGGTTGTTTATGATCGTGCCGACAAAGTGCTTGAAATCGATCGACACTCAATCATGGCGATTGCAGGTGTGCCCGCCACGGCGTGGGAAATGGCGCGCGTGCTGGAACACTCGTTCCAATATTTTCGCCGGACTCAACTGCAGGAAATGAGCGTCGATGGGAAAGTGCGCGCTCTATCCAAACTGTTGCGCGACAATTTCGGCTTCGTGATGCAGGGCGTGGGAGTGGTGGTGCCGATTTTCGCGACCTACGATTCTCATCCAAAACCCGAGACGCGTCTTTATTTTTACGATGCAATGGGCGCGCAATTTGAAGCGACTGATTATGCAGCAACGGGCTCGGGGTCCCCTGCCGTACGCGGCATTCTTTATTACGAGAACAACTGGGGCGCGAAGCCGCTGCACAAATTGAGCGAGGACGAAGCGGTATCGATCGCATTGCGCGCGCTTGATACCGCTGCGGAATCCGACACATCGACTGGCGGCGTCGATCGCATGGGTAGGATTTATCCCATCATCAAAATTGTGTCGCGCGAAGGCATCACGACCTTTCCGGAAAACAAAATCGCTGCCGTCTTCAAGGAAACGGTTGCATGATCGAAGAGCCGTATCGTTGGGTCGAGGCGATCGCGAATCGCCGTGAGTATATCGAAGCGCAGCTCGCCTCTGGCAGCCCGATCACAGCCCTCGGCTATGGCGACGGAATTCTATTTCTCACCGTAGGTCAGACGCGGCAGAAAATTTTCGAGATCTACGATCGGATCGCGATGGGGGCGATTGGTCATCCCGGGGACATTGAGCGATTGCGAATGGCGGCGATTGAACTGGCGAGCACTGAAGGGTTCACTCGCTCGGCTGGGGACGTTTCACTGCGCCGTCTGGTGCATTATTCGCTTAGTCCCGTAATGAAAAGTGCATTTGAACAGGTTTATGGCCCACCATATCTGGCGCGGATGCTGTTCGCGGAGGTAGGGGAGCGCCCCAGCGAAGATCTGTTTTTACGCGTGGAGTATGACGGCGAGATTGCAACGAAAGGCGCGACGTACGCTCAAGTGCGGCAAGATTTCGCAGTGCTCAGCGGCACACGACAATCGGGAGAACTGATGGAGGCGTTCCTGAAAAGCCAACATGCAGCGGATGCCAGCTTTGAAGCGACACTAAATTCTGCGCTCGAGGCCTGGAGTATCGGGCACATGTCATTGCAAGACAGCGATTCAAATGAGCTGCCCGAGCGGACCGCTGTTGTGAAATATCGACAGGAACAACTCGCTAATCGCGGAATCGAAGCGGCACTGCTTGAGCGCGATGCGAGCAGAGCAATTCGTTTTCGGTCGCTACCAGATACGGAATTACGCTCCCTCATTAACGATTAGGTTGTGGAGAGAAATCTTCCCTCAGACGTTACGAATGAAACGAACGCTTCGGAATGTGCTGGCCCTATCCGGCTTGTCGTTAATGATCGCATCCTTTGTCTGGATGCAGCTCCGTCACGCGGAGCGATCCGCCACTGGAACGAAAGCCAGAACGATCCAGAGCGCGCCTGGATCCAAGCCATTTATAGTAGTTGTTCTTGACCCCGGCCACGGCGGTCAAGACTCTGGCGCTATGTGCGGCGGCGTGTTGGAAAAAGATCTGACTTTGGACGTGGCGCGCCGAATCGACCGGCTCCTGAACTCCGAAGGGATCGCTACGTTGATGACTCGCGTTGGAGACACCTATGTCTCACTGGGGGATCGGGCAGCATTCGCCAATCGCGCTAGAAAATCCATTTTTGTCAGTATTCACTTCAACGAAGATAACAAGCCCGTGGCCAGTGGCGTCGAGACGTACTACGCCGCGCATCAAATCACTGCGGGTTCGTTTCTCGCATCGTGGCTACCTTTTCTATGGCGACCGCTCTCGGATTCGCCGAATCCCGAAAGCCAAAACCTGGCCGGACTTATTCAAGAAGCTCTGGTTGCACGCACCCGGTCCATTGACCGCGGCACAGAAGGCAGACAATTTTTCGTGATCGCAAACGTAACTTCTCCAGCGGTTTTGATCGAGGGAGGATTTCTCACAAACAAGGAAGACATTTCCAAATTAGCTACCGAGGATTATCGCGACCAGATTGCCGCCGCTGTAGCGGACGGCATTTTGCGTTATCGCGACGCGGCGAGCCAGCGGGAGTCGACCTTGGCGGCGACCGGTGGGGAAAAACGCTGAATACGCAAACGAGGACGGCGTCAAAACAGCATCGGGGATGAAAATTAAGATCACTGTGCTGATCCTCATTGCATCGGTCATGCTGATGCACGCCGATCAACTGGTCGAACGTGTGCAGCAGGCGTTGAAAGATCAGGGTTTTTATTATGGCGAAGTGACCGGTGAAATGAATGCAAACGTGGCTGCCGCCATTCGCCGTTACCAAATTCGCAACGGATTGCAGGTCAGCGGCGAACTCAATAGCGAGACGCTTCAATCACTTGGTATTAACTCGTCTGGCTCAGCGCGACCAGCACCGAAACCTGCATTGTCCGCTCCTGCTGCGCCACCGAAGCCCGGCGGACAATCACCTGCCGAGACGACAAACGTCACTCCCGCGCCACCAGCTCAACCGTTCGGGAACGAGCCGCGGGACCAACAAATCTATCCATCCAATCCGATGACGCCGAAAACTTCGCCAGGAGACGACCTTATTGGCACGCCATTCGAAGCTGCCCCTCCCGCCGTGCAACGCAATGTGGTGCTCTCGGCCCAGATAGCGCTCGCCCGTCGCGGCCTTTATCACGAAGAGGTTAACGGACTGTATGGCCCAGCAATGGAATTTTCCCTGCGTGCCTATCAAGCGCGAACCGGACTTCCGGTGACCGGCCGGCTGGATTTGGAGACGCTCGCGGCGCTCCAATTGTTGCCCGGGCCACGCGGACCGATGTTTTATCCGCCGCACCGGGGACGTCCTCAGCCACCAGTTCGCGGTGAATGGGTTCCTGAATACTAGCTGCTCTTGCTCGGAGATTTAGTCCTTAGACTCGTCACGACCGCGGACTATCGAAATGCACTGATTGTAGTTCGGCGAAAACTGTGCCGACAAAAACTTGTG
>QHMR01000018.1 GCA_003217875.1 Verrucomicrobiota bacterium | reverse complement strand
ACGAACGCGGCAGTTTGAATCCATCTCTCGAAACCAATAAGATAGGCCATGGTTAAGAAATTGCTGCACACGCGCTATCGGGTACACGACTTGGAGGAAACGGTTTCTTTCTACAAGGATGTCCTCGGCCTCGAAGAGCTTCGACGACAAACCTCCGGTCGCGGGTCGCAACTCGTATTTTTAAGGGCGCCCGGCAGCGAAGAGGAAATTGAGATTTGCAAATTTGACGAGAGCGGCCCGGTAACGGTTGGCCCCGACCTTACGCATCTCGCTTTTGAAGTGGACGACTTGGACAAGTTCGCGAAGCACGCCGCGACAAAAGGTTATCCGTTGTCAGATGGGCCGCATGCAACCGGTACCGGCAGAATCGCCTTCATCGATGCGCCAGAAGGCTATGAGATCGAACTGATCGAGCGCGGCTCGAGATCGTAACTGTTGCCATCTCCAGAGACCCCGACGCTTGCACGAACAAAATTTCTGTCGCTAATTCCCCGCTCATGAAGTCGCGCAATCGAATTTGGATTTTTTGCGCATTTGTCCTGGTTTCAGCGCTGGGCGCTTGGGCGCAAGAGGGGGTCGACTCGGAGGGCGTGCGGCCCAGCGGTGTCTCCGGACCGGTTCGTAAAGCTAAGGCAGTCACCGCCAGGGACAGAGAAGATGCAGATGCTGAGCCTACTGCTGCTCGCAAAACAAAAGCGTCGAAATCAACTCATGCTTCATCACACCGGAAACGCGCAAAGGCGAAAGACACCGAAGAATCAATTCCCGCGCCGACCGAGTATACCCCGGATGGAATTCCGAAGACCAGCGCAGCCTCGGTGATCGTGGTCGACGCAAACACGGGCAAAATATTGTACGAAAAAAATGCGGACCAAATACGACCGCCGGCCAGCACGCAAAAATTGCTGACGGCCCTCATCGTGGCGGAGAGCGGTTTTTTGGATCGGCCGGTCACAGTTCAGCCAACAGATACAATGGCCGACCCAGTGAAGTTGAACATTAAAGCGGGCGACACTTATCAGCGGATCGATCTCCTGCGGGCATTGCTGGTGAAAAGTCCCAATGACGTTGCGCGATGTCTCGCGCGGGATAACGCGGGCAGTATCGAAGCGTTTGCCGAGACCATGAACAGACGCGCCCAGCAACTTGGAGCTGTGCATTCGCACTTTGTGAATCCAAATGGCTTGCCAGTGCCGGGGCAGTACTCAAGCGCACGCGATCTCTCACTAATAGCGCGCGCTGCGTACGCAAACTCGACGATCCGTTCGATCGTTTGTCTTCCGCAGCTTGTGTTCCGTTATGCCAATGGCCGCACCAGGGAGCTTGAGAACACGAACAAGCTTCTCAGACGACTCCCTTACTGCAACGGAATGAAGACTGGTTACACGGACGCTGCGGGCAAATGTTTGATCGCAAGCGGTTCGCGAGCTGGCAGGGAAGTAATCGTCGTTGTCCTCGGCGACAGCTCGAGCCGCGTTTGGCGTGACGCTTCAGCCCTGCTTTCGTGGGGCCTCTGGTTGTAACGACCTCCGAATATCGGCAGCGCCGCAATATTATCGACAAATTGCGGATCGTCGATCTTGCAACTGCTCACGATGACGCACAGCACGGAGGAGATGATGGAACATCGCGCGCATCCAGCGGAAAAAAAATCGCAACGCAACCCCAAGCGACATTTTCGATCTTCCTCGTATGCGTTCGCGGAAGGTAATCGGGATTTCGCGTACGCGCAGTGTGCCATCGGCACGCACTATGGTCTCGAAAACGATTTTGAAACCGCTCGTTTCGGGTGCCAATTCCAGCAGACGGGAACGGCCAATGGCAAAGAAGCCGCACATAGAATCATGAAGACCGGTGAGCGGATAGGCGAGCGCCGCACCTGCTCTCGACACGATCCGGCGCCACATCGGCCAGCCCTGTGTCGATCCGCCTTTGATATAACGGCTACCGACTACCAAGTCCGCAGTGCCGGCAAATAGCGGCGCCAGCAGATCATTGATTCGCTCGGATGGATGACTCAGATCTGCGTCCATCACGAGAAGAATTTCTCCTTTCGCGGCCCTCGCACCTGACATAATTGCGCCGGCCAGCCCGACGTCTGCGCCGTCTTGGTCAATCAAGCGGATTGGGTGACTTCTTTCGAGAGCGCGGATCTCGGCGCGAGTCGCGTCAGTGGAACGATCGTCAACGAAAAGAATTTCCCGAAAAGGAACCGCGCACGCAGTAATTTGCGACACCAGAGGCGCGATATTTTCCTCTTCGTTCAATGTTGGAACAATGATCGAGACGGATTGCGCCTGTGCGGAAGAATCTATCATGCGGTGTCTTTCTGAAATGGCGAACATTCGACGCTCAACTTTAATGATCGAACACACATCAATCGCAGCTCAGCCGACGACGGGATTCGAACCCGTGACCTGCGGTTTACGAAACCGCTGCTCTACCAGCTGAGCTACGTCGGCGGGAAGCGGGCGAAACATTGCATCCGCTGGCCATTGACACAAGCGGTCTGCTGTAGCGGTTTCGCGGCGCACGAAGAGTTGAAGCGACCTCGTCGCTTAGACTTCTCAGGAGGTGTTTGCGACGCGCGCGCGCCACGCGTCTCATAGAGACGCGGCTACAACGGCAGAATAAACGTCTCGCCGATTTCGCGCAGTGCAACGCGCTCAGGTGTGTGACGGAGCGCGGCTTCGAAGCGCTCGATCGGTTCGCGCAAGGGCTCGAAACTCAGTCGGAACGTTTGATGATGAACCGGCATGATGAACTTCGCGCCTGCCGCATTTACCATTTCCACCGCCTGCTCGGGCGAGCAATGTGAGTGGATCCATGGGTTGTAAGCACTGATGGGCATGATGCCGAGATTGATTACGCCGTGTCGTCGCAGTTCTGCGAAGCTCTTCGTCATTGCGGTGTCACCGGCGAAAATGATTCGCCTTCGGTTTCGTTCGAGCACATAGCCGTTATAGCCGCGATAAGTGTCTCGCTGTTTTCGCGCGCCCCAGTGCTTCACAGGGAAAGCGCTGACATCGATCTCTCCGACGGCAGTCTTAACAGTCTTGCTTTCTCCCCAGTCGAGCTCGATGACCTCCCGAAAGCGTGTTCGTCTCAGTAGATCCCTCGTGGCGCGAGCGGTGATCACACTCGTGGTTTCGTCAAAACAACTGAGCGTTCGCAGATCGAAATGATCAAAGTGCGCATGCGAAAGCAGGACAAGATCGATCTTTGGCAGATCATGAAACTCGAGCGCGGGCGCGGTCAATCGTTTTGGACCAATGCTGAATCCTAGCAGACGAATCCCGATACGCGGGAAGAGCACGGGATCGGTGAGAATCTTGACACCGAAAAAATTGATGAGCACTGTTGCGTGACCAAGCCAGGCGATCGTGACCTGCGCATCGCTCCAAGTTGCCGGCCTGGGCTTGGCAAAGGCCGGAGCAATCGGCCGCCAGCTTTCAATCGTCCATTGACGGAAAAGATGACCAAGCCAGCGCCGCACTCGCGAACTGTGCAGAGTTGGTTGTTCAGGTGTTTGCACTAGACGAATCAGGAACCCAGGAACGCAGGAAAAACAAGATTGCTCCGCTTGCGTCATTTGCGAGGGCGCCAATCGCAGCACGCGAGGGGCGTGTACGTTACCCGAATTCAGGCGACCAACTCGCTAGCTAGCGCCTGCCGAATAACCCTTTGACAGCGTTCCACAGAGTTCGAGCCGCTTTGGGCGGACCGGCTCGCGCGACGAGCACGGGAACATTTGCGCGATTCAAAATGCTGCGGGTTAAATCTCCCATGATGTAATGGCGAAGCAGTCCCCGCGCCCGCGATGTGCCGGTTACGATCAAATCGTAATCGCCCGCGTGCACTTCTTCGAAAACTTGATCTATCACGATGCCGTGGCGAAGACGCACTTCGGTAGAAACGCCGCGACGCTCGAGCTCTCTTTTTTGGCGGCGCAGATTTGTCCCAAGCTCGGATTTCGATTCGAGTAATTGATCGACGTTCTCTTCCAAGCGAACAAGGTCGGCGTACATGGCGGGCGGCTCAGCCATCACGTGCAGCAAGGTGACTGAAGCGTGCAGGGCCGCCGCCAGTTTGCCGGTGAATTGTACCGCTTGCTCAATGAATTCTTTTCCACCTGTGCAAACCAGAAAACGCTTCAACTGTTCGCAGTCACCGATGGCTACGAGCACGGGAGGCTGAATAGATTTGATGACTTCGTAGGTCTTTTCCGACCGCCAGTGATGGCCCGTGGCTCCGATCCACCGCGCACCGATGATAACCAAATCGTAGCTGGTCTCTGCCGTCTCATCGGCAATTTGCCGCACGGGCTCGCCGGATTGCACGATGATATTTGCCGATAGGCCACGTCCGCGGAGCGATTCCGCCTGCTTCTGGAGGGCCTGGCGCAAAGGACTCTCGTCACTTGATGTTTCGGCAATTCCAAGCAGCGCAGTTTCTGCCTTCAGTGCTGCGCCCAACAATCCTCCGAGCTGGATCGCTGTTTCGGCTGACGGCATTCCGTCGCTGCAAATCAAAATTTTCATTTCTAGAGCTTGTGGCCGGTGACGAGCGTGTAAATGACGATAGCCGCGCCAATCAATGGCAATGGAACAAAGGCCAGCCGAATTTTCGGTCCCGCGAAATATTGTGTAGCGACCACGCCGATCTGCGCGCCGATGACTGCGCCGGTGTGCATAACGAGCGCGATCAGGACGTCCACGTTGCCTTTGATCGCGTGGGTAATCGTTCCATAACTGGCTGAAATCACGATCTCAAAAAGATCGGTTCCAACTGCCAGGTGCGTGGGTATTCCCAGCACATAAACCATTGAGGGCATCCGAATGTAACCTGCGCCCCCGCCAAGAAAACCGCTGAAGACGCCTCCAACAAAGGCGACCAGAAGAATGGTCCAGAGTGAGATTCGTATGCCTGAAGTGGGCAGTGTGATCATCGGCCAAATTTTCAGCCGTTGAATATTCCGCGTGACAGGGCTGAATGCGGAGCGGTCTTTTTTTGACTCCGCTCCCTTGACTAGCCCGCTCTGTGATGGGCCTCTGCCCGATCGCAGCGTTTTTCGGCTCTCCCAGAGCATGAATGCCGCGATGCCAGAGTAAACAAGGATCGCGACATAGCTGACTACTGTGTTTACGTTGCCAGCGCGCTTTAGCGCCTGAATCAACTGCGCGCCACATTCGGCACCAGCGATTGTTCCAAATGCCATGAAGAATCCCAGTTTGAGATCAACATTGCCCAGCGCGCGGTGCTGCTTTGCCGCTACGATCGATTTGCCGACGATGTGCGCCAGGTCCGTTCCAACCGCGTAATTCCAGTCCACTCCCATCAAGCGCAGCGCGGGGCCAGCTATGAAACTTCCGCCGACGCCAAAGAACCCACCGAAAATGCCAATGACAAAGCCGACAACGACCAGATAAATCGGGTTGATGTGCGTGTTGGAGATTGGAAAAAACATGAGTTATCTCGAGCGGCCACGCAGGAAGCGAAACAAGAGCGTCGTCACCGTATCCAGGACAACGGCCTGCCCGGCGATGAGCAAAATGGCGACGCCGGCATAAACGTACCGATGGTGCGTTTCGAGCCGGTACAGCCAATCACCAAGCAAATGCAGAACCAGAAAGAAGTAGATCACGACAAGAACCGAATAGACCGCCAGCTCAATGGCAAAGGCTCGGAGACTTTTGGCAGCTTGCTTTTTCATTCAGGCTGAACTTGCACAACGACGACGTCGTTCAATTACCGGTGAATCGGGCGATAATGGACTGCCGGCCTTGAGGATTCAACGATTTAGCGCGTTCAACAGCTAGCGAGGTTGCGTGCAGGCTTATCAACGGCCAAATTAATTGCGCGGGTAGCGTTTCTTCCTAACGTTCCGCTTCACTTTTTACTGGAAAATCATGGCCGACGCCGCGAACAAATACGCCGAAAACGTACCGGGCAAGTTTTACGTCGATGATCAATGCATCGACTGCGATTTGTGCCGCGAAACCGCGCCCGCCAATTTCAAGCGAAACGACGACGGCGGCCATTCCTACGTCTATAAACAGCCAGAGACGCCTGAGGAAGAGGGCCTCTGCAAAGAAGCGATGGAAGGTTGCCCAGTCGAAGCGATCGGCAACGACGGCGCGTAATCCTGTACCGGCGGTCTGCGACCGCCGAATCCGATGCGAAAGCAAGACGATCGGCGCTCACAGAGCGCCGCTACAGTTCCCATCGCGCTCACGATTGCAGGATCCGATAGCAGCGCTGGCGCTGGAATTCAGGCCGACCTGAAAACGTTTTCTGCTTTTGGTGTTTATGGATTGACCGCGGTGACCTGCATCGTCGCGGAAATTCCCGGCAAAGTTTCGCGGATTGAGCCGGTCAGTGCAGGAATGGTTCGTGAGCAAATCGAAGTGCTTGTTAAAAATTTCCAGATCGGCGCGATCAAGACCGGTCTGCTTTGCTCCACGGAGATTATTTGCGCCGTGGCCAACGCTATACGGGACACCGAGGTTCCGCTTGTAATCGATCCGGTCATGGTCGCCACCAGCGGCGATCGGCTTCTCGACCGGGCAGCGATCGAAGCTTACGAGAAGAAGTTGTTCCCGCTCGCCAGCTTGATCACGCCAAATCTCGACGAAGCACAGCGGCTCCTCGGAGCGAAAATCAAAGACCGACAAGCGATGTATCGCGCCGGGAAAGAACTCGAAGGAAAATTTGCACGTGCAATCCTCCTCAAAGGCGGTCATTTGGAAGGCAACGATGCTATCGATCTTCTCTTCGCCGATGGAAAAGTTGTTGAGTTTTCGGAGCCATTTGTCCGCGGCGTCGCAACACATGGTACTGGGTGCAGCTATTCAGCGGCGATTACTGCTGGAATTGCGTCCTGTTTGTCACTGGAGCAGGCGATCAGACGGGCCAAGAAGTTTGTTACCCAATCAATCTCGCGCCATTTTCAGTGGCGATCCAAGACGGGCAAGTCTCTCTACGCGCTTAAACATTTGATTTAAATGGATTGGTGGACTGCGACGACTCGACGCGCCGCAACTTGGGACCGACGACTCGGAATTCGTCCCTCCCAGACGAATCTCACGCGCTTTCTTTTTCTCGCTCCTTCTCCCAACGTTTCAACTGCAGCGCGTCGAGCGCAGCCATAGTTTCCGCCTGTTTTTTGCTCCGGCCGCTACCCTGGCCTAGGACAATTCCTTCCCAAACGACTTGTGAGACGAATGTCTTTTCGTGTTCAGGCCCGCTCTCTGAAACTAATTCATAGATCGGACTGTGCGGTGAAATGCTTTGTAACAACTCCTGAAGATCGCCTTTGGGGTTGATGTCCACCGGTTTTTCCGCGAGCGAGTCGAGATCCGCGCGAGTCTGCGTCAAAATAAACTTCTTGGCCGCTTCGAGGCCACCATCGAGGTAAAGGGCACCGATCAGCGCTTCGAATGCGTCAGCCAATGTAGATGTTCGCTCCCGGCCGCCGCTGGCTTCTTCACCACGCCCCATCAAAATGTAACGTCCGAGATCGAGCGTGACGGCATGCATCTTCAATGCCTCGCGAGAAACCAGCCGCGAACGCAGTTTCGTGAGTTGTCCTTCTGCTTCGACTCGAAAATTGCGAAATAGATATTCGGTAATAACCAGCTGGAGAACCGCGTCGCCCAGAAACTCCAAGCGCTGGTAATCAAAATGATAACGTTGCGCCTCATGGCCCAGGCTGGGATGCGTCAGTGCTTCCGCCAGCAACAGCGGATTGCGGAATTTGTAACCGATGCGTTCTTCGAGCGGTGTCACGTCCCTGTCATTCTTAGCGACCTCGCAGAATACTATGTTTCGCGGGCGGAGGACAAGCCTCGGCAATAGACGACCTGATGCACAACGGCCTCGCCGGCGAGGCAATCCCTTTAGCGGCTTTGATAAACTTCGAGCGAGGTCACCACATCCAGGGCTCGCTGCAAGACTGGATCGTGCGGAGGCGGTTTCTCCTGCGATCGACCGCGGCGCTGCTGCGCCGCTTCTGCCGCTTCCACTTCCGGGTTAGTTCCGGCCAACAGCGCTGCTTCATTCATGTGTGGCCGACCCGCTTCGTAGACAAATTGGCCCATTCCTTTTTCACCGCTCAATTGAAAAATCTGCCGCTTGTCTGTCATTGACATGTCGACAGGTAAATCCGGTTTCACGCCCTCCGGAAATAATGAGCGCCCGTCCGGCGAAATCATTTCAGCAATAGCAAGACGCAGAATTTTGCCATTCGGCAATGACAAGTCGGAGTATTCGGCCGCGCGACCAGCAGTCGGTTGTCCAATAACCAGCGCCTTGTCATGAAACCGCAATGCAGCGGCGATCCCTTCTGCTGCGCCGGCCGTGTCGCCATCGGCAAGCACCATGACTAAGCCGCGAAAGGCCGGGTCACGCTCAGAATTGAATACGCGATCCTGACGTGCCGCGGGTTTGCGCAAGCTAAATACGCTTTTTCCTTTGGGACAAAATCGCTTTGCAAATTCGGTGGCCAATCCAAAATCACTTGCCGTCCCACTGGCGCGAAGATCGACAATCACCGCGTTCACCTTTTTCGCTGGGAAAGCGTTGAGACTCTTGTCCAGGGCCTGAAGATTGGCGCTGTTCAACGGCCCGAGCCGCAGGTATGCGATGTGCCCTGTGATAATCTCGCTGTAGAACGTGCTTGGCGCGACGGTGGGGCTGTTATCCTTACCGGGCAAAAGCATTACACCGCGCGGCAGCCGCACCATCAGACCTTCCACGGTTGCCCGATTTAACTCCGTGTCAGTGATTGCATCCGGATCCACGAAATTGCTCTTCAGCAATGTGATGACCGCCTGCAAATCAGCTGGGCCTAATGAATTGACCAGGTCTTCAGTAGTGGGAGTAACCGACGGCGACGCCGATGGCAGTGCAGGCGATTTCGAGGCGACCTGCGATGCCGTGCCCGATGGCGCTTGCGCAGGTAACCTGGGCGTTGGCGCTTGCGCGGCGAGATTCGCCACGAAGATGAAGATCGCAAAGGCGGCCTGCAAAAATCGACAGATCACGACAAGCTCTCGATGTTAGCCGCAACAGCATTCAGAGCAATGTCGCGCCTGTACTGACAGTTCTCGAAATGAATCCGGGAAACCGCGTCGTAAACACGTTCCCGTGCGTCTTCGATAGTTGAACCAAGCGCTGTGACTGCGAGCACACGGCCTCCCGCGGTCCGAATTTCGCCCTGCGCGCGTTTTGTTCCTGCGTGAAAAATTTGGACTCCCTCGAGCTTGGCTGCGTCCGCGAGGCCCGAGATCGGCTGTCCAGATTCGTATTTACCGGGATAACCGCCGGACGCCAACACGACCGTCACCGCAGCCCGCGTATCCCATTCGATTGCACACGTGTCGATCCTTCCATCAATTGTTGCTTTCAGTAATGGCACCAGATCCGATTTCATCCGAGGCAACAATGCCTGGGTCTCCGGATCGCCAAAACGACAATTAAACTCGAGGACACGCAGGCCTTCGCCGGTAATCATCAAGCCGGGATAAAGAAGTCCGCGGAACTTAATGCCTTCTTGCAGAAGACCGCGCAAGAACGGCCGCATGATTTCGGTTTCGAATTGCGATTGCAATCGGCTGTTCCAATTATTGGCGGGACTGAAGGCCCCCATACCGCCTGTGTTCGGCCCCTGATCGCCATCAAACGCGCGCTTGTGATCGCGGGCCGATTGCAGCAGCAGATAATTCCTTCCATCCACGAGTGCGTGTAATGAGCATTCCGTTCCGCGCAACAATTCCTCAATGACGATGCGCTGGCCTGCGTCGCCGAAGCGACGCTGATTCATCATTTCGTCGATGGTCGATCGTGCTGCGGCAGCGTCGTCGGCAATGACCACTCCTTTGCCCAGCGCCAGGCCGTCCGCTTTGATCACCACAGGAAATTTTAGTCGCTCGCAGTAACGAAGCGCTTCGTTGCTGTCGGAAAATGTGCCGGATTCGGCTGTGGGAATTTTTTGCGCGTGCATCAGCTCTTTTGCAAAGATTTTAGATGCTTCGACGCGAGCGGCGAATTTCGTCGGACCGAATGCGCGCAATTTTTCAGCCGCAAACAGATCCACAATTCCCGCGGCAAGCGGATCGTCCGGACCGATCACCGTTAGATCGACACGATTTTCTTTGGCGAACCGTACGAGCGCCTCTAAATCACTCGCGGGAATTGCGACGTTCTCGCCAATTTCGGCAGTGCCCGCGTTTCCTGGTGCGCAGAAAATACGCTCCGTATGGGGAGATTGTCGCAATTTCCATACAAGGGCGTGTTCGCGGCCGCCGCTGCCAACGACTAAAATTTTCATCAATCAACAATCGCAGCGGCACTGTAGAGGCAGCTGTGTCAGCTGCAAAGCACTCGAAATACCAGGCGACGCGTCTGTCGCTGCAGTCAACCCCTGATCAGCGCGATTCAGCAGGCAGGATCGGCAACTCCAATTTCTCGGTGTGGCGAATAACCGTGAGACTGGCGCTTACCCCAATTTGTTCGCCGACCAAAACCTTGTGCAAATCGTGCACACTCCCGATGGGTTGGCTATTGAACGCAATAATCAGATCGCCCTCGCTTAATCCCGCGCGTTCGCCAGGACTCTTCTTCTCCACTGACACGACAAGTACACCGGTTTCAAGCGGCAAATCATAAAATCGAATCACCCGGCGATGCAGCGGCACATTTTGACCGGCCACACCAATGTAGCTACGCCGGATTTTTCCATCGCGAATCAGCCATCCGGCGACCAGCCTGGCTGTGTTGCTCGCAATGGCAAAGCAGATGCCTTGCGCCGGACGAATCATTGCCGTGTTCACGCCGATTACTTCGCCCGCGGAGTTAACGAGCGGACCGCCGGAATTGCCCGGATTCAATGCCGCGTCAGTCTGAATGATGTTGTCGATCAAGCGACCCGATTGCGAATACATCGAGCGACCGAGCGCGCTGATCACGCCCGCGGTGACGCTCGCTTGGAAACCGAAGGGGTTTCCTATCGCAATCGCCAGCTGGCCGACCCGCAAGTTTTCGGAATCGGCCAGGCGCACATGGATTAATTGAGGTGCATCGATCCGGATCACTGCCAGATCGGTTTCTGGATCATCCCCAATGAGCTGTCCCGGGTAATCGCGTCCACCCGAAAGATTCACGACAATCCGAGTTGCGGCGTGGACGACGTGGCTGTTGGTCAAAATGAAACCGTCGGGTGTAATCAGAAATCCTGAGCCGTTTCCCGCGACCTCGCGCGGCTGATTTTTGCCCTGTTGTTGGACTTCAATATTCACCACGGAAGGTGCGACACGCTCAACCGCGCTGACCACCGCGCGCGAGTACTCGTCTAAGAGCGCTGCGTCAGCGACCCCTGCTGCCGCTTCATTACGCGAGGAGCGTTCCCGATTCGCTTCGGTAAACAAAAATTCCGGTCGCGCAGCCTGTTCGAAATTCGTGATTGTCATACTATAAAATTTCGACCCACCAATCCATTCGTCAACTACAGATCGATTTAAGCTATACAGACTATTCAGAATGTTGCGCTCCGCTGGTGCTCGGATTAAAAAAGGACCCATGGCTAAAACGGCTGCTCCTCCGTCGGTCCTGGAACCGCAATGTCCGTCACGACTTGTGCTCGACCGGATTGCCGACAAATGGACGGCGCTGGTTATTCAGATCCTCGCTGGCGGAACGATGCGTTATGCTGAACTGCAACGCGCGATCGGCGGAATTTCGCAGAAAATGCTTACCCAAACATTGCGCAGCCTCGAGCGCGACGGCCTGGTGCAACGCACTGTTCATCCGGTCGTGCCGCCCAAAGTGGAATATTCACTGACAAGATTGGGCCGGACTCTGATTGAGCCATTGCACGCGCTTTGCCGCTGGTCGGAGAAACACCTGGCTGAACTTCAGGCGAATCGCGCGCTGGCAAAAGCCAAAGCTGTAGCCGCCGTCGCTGACCCCAGCGCACACTGATTTATTGTCCGGCGGCACCGATCTCTCCGGCTACAGTGTCAGGCAATCGAGATCAAACCACACGAAGAGATCGAAATAATCCGCCAACTGCCAGAAAAGACAGCCTATTGAAAAGCCATATCGTGCCGGCCAATTCTTTGCAGCTCCGCCCAGTTGCGAGGCGCAGGCTTTTAGTTCCTGTTCAAAAAACTGAGCCATACGGGCGCGCACTTTAGCAGTGAGCCGAAGTTTGTCCCTACCAGTGTCATTGTTCGCATCCGGCTTTAATCTGCCGCTTGGCTTATCTGGGTCGCCGCCCAAGAAAAACAGAATCGAGCGTCGCAGTTCAGCGGGATCCTTCTGCAGATCATCAAAGAAATAAACGCGGAAGTATTCCGGACGAATATAGCGCTTCCAGCGCGCGATGGCCTTACTGGGATGCGAGCGAGTCAGCACCCCCGGATTAAGCAAATTCCGAATCACTTCCTCGGCATCGGTCGCGTCAAACCGGCTGATCATTCCGAGACGCACGCCCATTGATAATTGCGACCAAGCTCTCTCGACGGGATCACGAGCCAGAAAGATCACCTTCAAGTTGGGAAAATAATTGACCACTCGCTCAATGATTTCATCGCTCAGCGTCGAATAGGCAGGTGAAATGTCACCTGACAGGAGCGGTCCTTTGTGTCGGAACAATTGGCCGTAACTCTCAAAGTCAATGTACGATTGGGCGCTCAGGTTCTTTATGCTTTCCAAAAAACAAACGTCACGTTCATCTCTGGTGCGCGGGGGACGAAAGCGTTTCGTTCTGTTTAAATTATCCAGATAATGCAGCTCCTTTAATGGAGGCATCCAGAAATCGGGATGAGGCTCGAGTTGCCGATAAAGCCATGAGGTCCCACCTTTCTGAGCTCCCACGCACAAGAAATCTGGGCACGCCTCGCCGTTGGAATAGTGATGCTCTTCTCCATTGCGGTCGTCGCCGACGAGAGGTTTGAATGGCAGGGTCCAACGCATATCGCATTATTTTCTATCCTGGGCTCAAAAGGCAAGAATAGGAACCCGGATTAGACGCACCAGTCAATCCAAAGATGGAGATCAAGATATCGGTCAGCACAGGAAAGAAAAAGAGAAACGAAAAACCATATCGCGCCGGCCAGTCTCTCGCTGGCCCGCCCAATTTCGCTGAGCAGACCTTTAGCTCTTTTTTAAAAAACTGAGCCATCCGGGAACGCACTTTGTCTGTAAACCGAAGCTTTTCCATTCCGGCCTTACTGTTGTAATCCGCCGTCAGCCGGCCGCTCGGCTTCTTGGGATCGGCACCTAGGAAATCGAGGATGGAACAACGGAACTCAGCGGGATCTCTCTGCAGGTCATCAAAAAAGTAGATTCGAAAGAGGTCCGGATGAACGTAGCGTTGCCAGCGCGCCGCGATCGCGCTCGGGTACGAGCGCAACAGCATCCCTGGGCGGCGCAAATTCCGAATTACTTCGTCGATATCAGCCACGTCAAACGGCTCGATCTGGCGAGAACGCACCTCCATGGACAAGTGCGACCAGGCCCTTTCGACTGGATCACGGGCCAGAAAAATAACCTTTAATTTTGGGAAATATCCGACGACTCGCTGAATGATCTTATCGCTCAGTGTTGAATAGCCTGGCGAAATATCACCAGAGAGAAGCGACCCCTTAAGCTCGAACAAACGAGCATAATTCTCCAGGTCGATATGAGGTCCGGCGCTCACGCTTTTTAAGCTCTTGAGAAAGCGAAGATCACGCTCGTCTCTGGGGCGCGCAGGATTTGCGAGGGCAGGTCTGCCGAGTTGATCAAAATAGTGAAGTTCCTTTATAGGAGGCATCCAGAAATCGGGGTGCCCAGCGAGTTGTCGATAAAGCCATCCCGTTCCGGTTTTCTGGGGGCCGACACAAATGAAATCGGGCTGCGCATCACCCCTCGAAGAGTGGTCGTCAGCTACGTGAGATTTGAATGGCCAGGTCCAACGCACCATTCATTATCTTCTTTCCTGCGCGCAAAAAGCAAGGACAGGAACCGGCTGTGCCACTTATCGACCAAGAAGCGCGGCCCAGTCTTCGCCTGTCTCCAACACTCTCGAAGCGCTTAACTGACTATGATCCTGCACGCGACTTGCGCTGCCGTTTATGAATCGGAAACTTGCAAGAAATGGACAACAATCTCGATCATCGGATTTTCCTTCTTTCACCTGCTTACGCTGGCGGTGAACGAGCGCGGATGATTCTGAGCGATGGGGCGCAATTCGAACTGGCGCGAAAATTGCGAGGCAAATCGGGCGCGCCAATCGCCGACGTGTTCACCTTTCTCAGCGGCCTCTATTTTCGCGGAAAGATCGCCTATGCGACGACATTTGCACGCCCGGCGCGCGGAATGCCGGGTGTCTTCGTCATTACGCCTACACGCGGCCTTGTTGATGCACGAACGCGAATTCATCTCGACGATCTACGTGAATTTGCCACGGTGAACATTCACGAGAGCGATTCGCGTTACCGAGCGCCGATCGAGCGTGACTCTCGACGCCTGGCAAAGAGGCTGCCGCCCCAGAGCGAGATCATTCTTCTCGGCAGCATTGCTACAGGCAAGTACGTCGATGTTTTACTAGCAAATTTTCGCGGGCGACTGCGCTTCCCAGCGGAGTTTGTCGGTCGTGGCGATATGAGCCGTGGCGGATTAATGTTGCGTTGCGCAGTGGATCGCCAAGAACTGTCGTACATCGCGGCTGCCGGCGCGATTCTTAACGGAAGACGTCCGCCCAAACTCGCTCCGCGGAAGTATTTGAACTAACAGAGCTAAACCAGCGTCAGAGTGAAAGGTCCACATCCGCCCGATTTCCGCTAGAATTGTTTTGCATCGCAGCTCAGGCTGAGCCTATCGTGAACGTCTCAGTTATGGACGTGAGTGGTACCATCCGGTCGATTCTAAATCAGAAAAGCGATCAAGTTTTCTCGATTTCACCTGATGCAACAGTTCTCCAAGCCGTTGAAATGATGGACGCGAAGAATGTCGGGGCACTGTTGGTGATGGATCAGGAGCGCCTGGTGGGCATCGTTTCCGAACGCGATTACACGCGTAAAGTGATGCTGCGCGGCAAGCGATCGCGTGAAACGAAAGTCGCCGAGATCATGTCGAGCAATGTGACGGTGACGCATCCTCGCGAGCCAGTCGAAAAATGTCTCCGACTAATGACGGACAAGCACATTCGCCATCTGCCCGTCCTTGAAGACGACAAAGTCGTGGGTGTGATCTCGATCGGTGACCTGGTCAAACACGTCATCTCTTGCCAGAGCGCAGCGATCGCGCACTTGGAACATTACATCCACGGCGGATACATGGGGTGAACGCACGAAAGTGTCAGACGCCAGTGTGGTGACGTTTCACACAAACGCCCTACAGCTTCCATACCGTTTTCCCGGCAACGATTGTCCGCACAGCGCGTCCTCTAAGCTTCCAGCCGTTGAAAGGGGAGTTGCGCGAGGCTGATTCAAACTGATCCAGCCTGACTATCCATTCCAACTCCGGATCGATCAGCGTCATATCAGCTCGCGCGCCGATTGATAACGTGCCGGCGTGAATCTTCAACAAACGCGCCGGTTCGACCGTGTACATCTCAATTAGGCGGGCGATATCGATTCGTCGATGTTTGTGAACGAGCAGGTCCATGAAAAGACCGAGTTCGGTTTCCAGACCAATGATACCGAATGGCGCGATGTCGAACTCGACCTCTTTTTCGAAATCGGCGTGCGGCGCGTGATCGGAGCACAAGATCGAGAGTGTACCGTCAGCGATTCCGTCCAGCAGCGCATCCACATCTTGCTGCGATCGCAGTGGCGGATTCACTTTATAGTTCGTATCAAAATTTTGGATCGCTTCGTCGGTTAACGCGATGTGATGCGGACAGACTTCCCCGCTGATTTTCACTCCGCGCGAACGGGCTTCACGAATCAGTCGCACACTTCCGGCCGTGCTGACGTGCTGGCAATGAATGTAATGATCGCACAATTCCGCGAGTAAAATGTCGCGCATCACAATCGCTTCCTCCCCGGCAGCAGGCCAGCCGGGCAACCCGAGCAGTGTGCTCCAATAGCCTTCGTGCACGACGCCGTTGCCAACCAGATTGTAATCCTGACAATGATCGAGAATCGGCACTCCAACCATTCGCGCATACTCCACCGCCCGCCGCATCACCTCGTGATTTTGAATGCAATGACCGTCATCTGTAATCGCTACGATGCCCGCCTGCGCGAGCGACCCGATCGGAGCGAGTTCTTCGCCCGCGAGATTTTTTGAAATTGCGCCAGTTGGCAAAACATTCACGGGCGCGATGGCAGAGGCCCGATCTTTGATCCACGCAATCGTGCTGGGATTGTCCGGGACCGGCGACGTATTCGGCATGCAAACGATGGTTGTAAATCCGCCGGCTGCGGCGGCGCGCGCGCCCGATTCGATCGTTTCCTTGTGACTGAATCCCGGCTCGCGCAGATGCACGTGCATATCGATCAAACCAGGCGCAACGATCACGCCCTTAGCGTCAATCTCTTCAATTTCGGATTTCGCATTTTTGATTTCGGATTTAGAGCCGACGACTTTTCCGTCGGCGATGTAAAGATCGGCAGTCTCATCCCGTTTGTTTGCGGGATCGATCACGCGGCCGTCGCGAATGATGGTTGCACTTCCCAGACGCTTCATGTGGCGATTCCTCCGCACAAATAGAGAACAGCCATGCGGACGGCGAGGCCGTTGGTGACCTGATCGAGAATGACACTTTGCAATCCGTCGGCAACCTCGCTGTCGATCTCGACCCCGCGGTTGATCGGACCGGGATGCATGATCAGGCAATCCGGTTTCAAAAGTTTTGCGCGTTCCTTCGTCAGCCCGAACAACCGGATGTATTCACTGATGCCGGGAAAATATTCTCTGCGCTGCCGTTCATGTTGAATCCGCAAAAGGTTAACCACGTCCGCCTTCGGCAGCACATCCTCGATCTTATAGGAAACTTCCACGCCGAGTTTTTCGAACTCGCGCGGAACGAGGGTGCTCGGCCCGACCAACGTCACGTGCGCGCCGAGCTTAAGCAGGCCAAAGATGTTCGAGCGCGCGACCCGACTGAACAAAATGTCCCCGATGATGGCCACGTGTAATCCCGCGACTTTTCCTCTCCGCTCGCGGATTGTGTAAAGATCGAGAAGCGCCTGTGTGGGATGTTCGTGCGCTCCGTCACCTGCATTGATCACGCTCGCTTTCAGCCGATTTGCCAAAAACTGCGGCGCGCCGGCGGAGCTGTGACGCAATACAAGAATATCCGCGTGTAACGCTTCCAGATTGCGCGCGGTGTCTTTGAGGGTTTCGCCTTTTGTCAGGCTCGACGTGGTTGCCGAAATGTTGATCACGTCCGCGCTCAATCGAAATGCCGCCAGCTCAAATGAAGTGCGCGTTCGCGTGCTTGGCTCCACAAAGAAGTTGACCAGTGTTTTTCCACGGAGGGCTGGGACCTTTTTGATCTCGCGGGTGCCGACTTGCTTAAATGCGTCGGCGGTCTCGAGAACGAAATTGATTTCGTCTGCTGTCAACTCACGTAGGCCGACAAGATCTTTTCGTGTCCAGCGGGTGGTCACATTCATTCGCTTTCCAGCCACACTGCATCGGCTTTATTATCCGTTTCTTGCAGGTGCACCTGAATTTGTTCAGGCGTCGCAGTCGGCAAATTCTTTCCCACGTAATCCGGACGAATGGGCAGCTCGCGGTGGCCGCGATCGATCAGCACGGCAAGTTGGATGCGGGCGGGGCGCCCGAACGAGTTAATGGCATCCATGGCCGCGCGCACAGTGCGCCCGGTATAAAAAACATCGTCGACGATGATCACTGTGCGCTCCTCCAGTGGCAAAGGAAGTTTCGAGACGCGCACTACAGGCAGCTCCCGTCGCGTGCCTACATCGTCGCGATGCATCGCCACATCGATGACGCCGGTCTCAACGTCATTCTTCTCGATCTCGCCAATAAAACCGGCGATGCGCCTCGCGATCTCCACACCGCGTGACGGAATTCCCGCGATCACTACTTTCTCAAGGCGAGGATTTCGCTCAATGATTTCGTGCGCAATCCGTCGAAGCGCGCGACGAATTGCCTCCGCGTCCATGACGGGGACGGCGGCTGATGAGTTCTGTTTCGGCTGATTCATGCGTTCCTTGGCGACCTCGCGGGATCGCGTTAAAGGAAAAAATTAGGAGGCGGACTTTTCGGTGCGCGCCTCCTTCCTTCGCCGCTCTCGCCAGTTGGAGCGATGTTTCACGATCCAATCAAGCAAGGCTCTCTCAAAGCCGATGTCTTTGCCGGCTTTCTCGCTTTCAATCCACTTATGCTTCAAAATCTCCGCTCGTTCGGCAAGGAACTCCTTATAGAGCGCTGAATCCTTGACGAATTGAGCTTGATCTTCTTCCGAAGACGGCATCTCCGGTTCTTCTTTCATAAAACCTGCTGCTAGTCAACAAGATCGAATACTGGAGTTCGACGAGTCAACCACGCCATTTATTTAACTCTGGCCTACGATTATCGTTGCGGGCTCCTACGGCAGACGCTCACGAAGTCCTTTAGCAATCCTTACAAACTCCTTGGTCACTGGCGATTGCCGATCTTCGCTTACGATCGGGATTCCGCGATCGCCCGCTTCACGGGTGGTGATATCGATAGGAATCTGACCGAGCAGGGGAACTCGCAAGCGCCTGGCTTCGCGTTCGCCGCCGCCGCTTCCAAAGATGTCGTAACGCTTGCCGTCAGACGGGGACATGAAGTAACTCATATTTTCGATCAAGCCGAGCACGCGGACGTTGACTTTGTCGAACATGGTAGCGGCCTTGCGCGCGTCGATGAGAGCAACTTCCTGCGGCGTAGTGACGATGATCGCGCCCCATTCGACCTGCCGCAGGAATTGCTGCGTGTAGCGGGTGACCATCGGCCCGCGCAAGATCGCCGGCGAGGTATCGTCCAGCAGAAATCCCATCGACATGAGTCGCAACCCGTATTGCTCTATCGGCACGATCTTGTTTTCTTCCGTAGCTGTTGGTCGCTCTCTCGTGCCGAACATGAGTGAAATGCTCGGCCCGTAAATGTCACAATCGCACAAACCAACGCGGGCGCCGGTTTGCTCCAGCGCGACAGCGAGGTTCGCAGCGACGGTGGATTTGCCGACGCCGCCTTTACCGCTCGCCACCGCAATAACGTGTTTGATACCCGGAATGCGCGTGGTGGCCATGCCGGTTCCGGCACCGGCTGGCGGCGCATGGATGTCGATCAAGACTTTCGTGCTGCGGATCCCTTCTATGGCGCGCAATGCACTTTCCGCGTTATTTTTTATCGCGGCTGGAATGTTTGGATCATTTGTGGCCAGCGCGAGCTGCACTTTCACGTGGCCATTATCGATGTGAATGGATTTCACCAATCCGAAGGAAACGATATCGCGAGTGAAACCGGGATATTTCACCAATTTCAGCGCCGTCTTCACCTGCTCCTCCGAGATCGACATGCTTGAACCTTACGTGCGCCGCGCCCGCGGTAAACCAAGCGCTTAGGTGGATCGTCTTGTCCTCAAGACAATGGCAATTGCGAAGGTCTGTTTTTCCCAACGCGTCGAGCGCGCAGCAAATTCCAGGCAGTAGAGCACAATAGCCAACGCGTTAAGGACAACGCGTTCCACCTATAGCGCTTTATCGATCCTGGTAATCCAGCTTGTAACGAATCTGATAATCGATTCCGCCAGAGGGGCGAGTAGGCTGCTCGCCGGCTTTCGCAATGAAATCCGGGTTTTGCCACTCGGACCAGGCGCGGTATTTCGCTCTCATCGGATTGGCTGGCAAATGGAGTTGAAAAATCCGGTCTGTGCCGCCCGGAAACTTTAGAACGAACAGGCGCTTCGACGTACGGAAGTAGAGTTCGACATAGCCAGCGCGCACGCCGGAGTTTGCAGGTGCATCGGTGTGCCAGTAGCCCGGCATCGCGTTGCGGTCTGTGTCCAGTTCCGGCTGAACCTCAGTAAGACTTTCCAGAGACTGGCCGGCTGGTGGTTTAACTTCAAATTCGAGCAGCGGCGTCGGCCCGTTGATGTTCAAAACATGCGGCTGCGCGGCGTACCAAATTCCGAAACCGGATGCACCGATTGCTGCGATCGAGACACAAACGATGACCAACCCGATGAACAGCCAAACATTTCTAACCCCACGCCAATAGAGCACGAGAAGAATGGATAGTGGTGTGACGATGAACGTCACGAGTAGAGCAATCGCGACGGCAAAATAACCGGCCTCACCTTCAAAGGTAGAGACATGAAATGCGGCCGCGAGGGCGGAGCCGAGAGCAAAGCCGAGAAAGAGTCCGGCGGCGATGCCGATAATTCCTCCAAGGATTCCGAAAAGAATTGCGCTAACGGAGAGGTTATTTATTGCGGCCTTCACGGGAGTGATTAGAGCGAGCTCACAGGCGCCGGCTCTTCGAGAAGATTGATTCGTTGATGCGTTTTTTCGATTTCCAAGACGAGCCCAGAATAGTTCCATCGGCCAAGCGACTTAGTTGCCGCTGCGTAGATTGTTCCTTTTCCTTTTGGACCGGAGACGGGAATGGAGAGGTTCGCTTCACCTGAAGCGCCGTTGACGTTTGTGTTTCCTGAGACCAGAAATCCGTCCGTGATAGGCGAACCAAGGACCTCGATGACGGCAGGGTGTGCCTTGGCCCGGGCCAGCGCATCTTTGTAAACATTGGTCGATTTTATTGCGCTGAATACGATCAAGACCACTGAGCAAACAAAAGCGACGAATAACAGCGCAATACTGAAACAGCCAACCGGAACGAACCATTTCCAGTTTCGCATCCACCAGTTTGGTCTTGGCGATAGAGGAACCGGTGCCGGTGTCTGATCCACGGAGACTTTCTACGTTGAAGGCTAAGTCTTTAGCAACCAATCTCTTCGCGGAGATCTGCGCTTGACGGGTCACGTTGCTGCGAGCCAGGATGCCGGCCATGAAACCACAACACTCTCTCCGAATTATTTTCGCCGGCGCTTTGATAGCGCTGATGGGCGCGTGCGCGACCGCCCCCACATCCGGCCCGGCTGCTCTCGTCGGTACATGGACTAACACGCTCGGCCACCGTCTGGACTTTTAATCCTGACGGAACATTCCAGGTCGACCTCGACAAGAACAGCCAACCTGATGTGTGGGGTCATTACACGGTGTCCGGCGACAGTCTCACAATCAGCGAGGTGCGCGGGAAGACCCCGAAAGCCTGCAAGCAATCAGCCACCTACAAGTTCAACCGAATGGGTGACCAACTTCATTTCACGCTGGTGAGCGACAAGTGCAAACTACGCATCCAAAACGTGACGCAGCCTTGGACGAGACAATAAATGCTGGCGATTGAGGTCATCGCCTCAGTCCAATCAGTCGCAAATAAATATCTTCGAGCCGCTGCGCTTGCGATTGGAGATCGAATTCTTTTCGCACGACCTCAGCGCCGCTGCCGGCGATGCGCGAAAGGAAGTTCGGGGCTTGTGCTGCGTTGAGCAAAGCCTGTGCTAATTTTTGGTGATTGCGCTCCGGCACGAGCACGCCGCTCACGTCGTTTTCAATGGCCTCGGGAATGCCGCCATGTTGCGTAGCGAAGACCGGTAATCCGCTGGCCATAGCTTCCAGCATGGAATTTGGGATACCTTCCTGGTTACCGTCGCGACCGGTCTGACTGGGATGCAGGAAAATGTGCGACCGATAATAGATGTCACGCAATTGCTCCTGCGAAAGGAAACCAGTGAATGAAACGTGCTCCTCGATGCTAAGTTCGCGCGCCAACCTTCGAAGATCATCGAGCAATGGTCCTTCTCCGGCGATTGTCAGTGTCGCATTTGGATATTGACGTACGAAAAATGCGAACGCGCGAAAGGCAACCGGCAGCCCTTTCTTCTCGATCAGGCGGCCAGCTTGCACGAATCGCCATTCGCCGTTGCTAGGGAACGTCCGTTCGTGGAAAGGAAATTCCTCCAGCGGAATCCCGGTACGCTGCAGTTCAATCTTTTCCGGGTCGCAACCGAGATCGGCAAGTGCGCGTCGCAGCGACTCGGAGCGAACAAGAACCAGCTTCACTGCGGCGAGCATCTGGCGTGTGGCCTCTCGATACGTCGGCCTGTCCATATCCACTGTGACATCGGCGCCATGAAAGGAAACAATCGACGGATTTTTCCATGCGCGAATGAGCGGCAGGAGATGAACGGCGATTTGGCCGAAGTAAATGTGCAAAATACGAGCGTCGATTGCACTTACCACTCCCAGCAACGCGCGTAGCTCTGCGTCCGAGATCTGCCATGGCATGTTTCGCAGTTGCCTGAACCAGAAGCGCCGCAGAAAATGTGTTGCCGGTTTGGGAACGAGCTGGACCGACTCAAACGGGAAGCGCTCGACTTGTTCGCGTTTCTGCGCAATCACTACCGGAGCACACCGTTTCAGCGCTGTGATTTGCCGGTAGATGTGCAACATCTCCGGTTTCAGAAACGTCGCGCAGTAACACGCAATAATCGGGCGTGACTCGTGAGATGGAAGTTCCAACGCGCAACGCTCAATCCTCAACGCCGAATCTTCAACTCTCCAGGGATCGTCCAATCGTTCACGGCGGCTGGAACCGCCGCCGCTCCTTGAGATCCAAATTCAGGTCGAAAACTGCACGCGCACTTCAGCTGGCACGCGCATCGGCCGACCGGTTTGTGCATTAATCGGGCACCATAGCGTCCGAGCCTTTGACAAGAGCTGGCCATCGCCATTGCGCCGGATTTCCGTGAATCGTTCGAACGTAAGTCGCGTGGCTTTGCCGACCCATGTGCGCAAGATGATTTTGTCACCAAGCGCCGCAGGAGTTTTGTAGTCGATCTCGTGCCGCAGGACGACCCAGCCGACCGTCTCCTGTGCTTCCGGGCTGGCGACCGCCTGCCAATGCGCAGTGGCAACACCCTGAACCCACCGCAGGTAGACGGTATTGTTCACATGGTTTTGCTCGTCGATATCACCGGTCGAAACTGACACAGTCATTTCGAAATGCGCGTCGCATTAATTCTTGCCGTGCTTCCATGGCATGCTCCGGGTTCATGCGACTGAGCACTTTTTCGCGGCGTTCCGGATCCATCGCCGCCAGTTCGCGCACCAACTTGTTGCGGCTCTTCCATTTCGCATACTTACTCGAGCCAATGCCGATCGCCAGAAGCGCAGAGATGATCCAAACGGTAAGGTCCGTCGCAGTCACAAGAAGAATAAAGGAGCGAAAACGATTACAGACAACCAACGAAAAATAACTCTTCCGTTTTCCGAACAGGGTTCAAGTCACCAGGTTAAAGAACAGCGCTGGTTGACGCTGCCGATGTGAAGGGGAGATTTTTTCTGATGCGCGTTCACCGGGGAATTCTCGCCGTTATGTGCAGTGGTGTTTTTCTCATTAACATCTCTTTGACGCGGGCTCAGGATGCGACTTCGGCAAATCTGCCGGAGCATGAAGAGAAGGGCGAGGCGACACCAACATCCAAGGTGAAAAAGAAAAAGACCGAACGAAGCCGCGAGATTGCAGCCCACATATCAAGTCAAACTCCAGCCCCGGTCGCCCAGGAGACACCTCTTGTAGAAGAACCTGGAACGCCAGTTGCGGTACGAAAGAAAGCTCGTGTTAAAAGGGGGATGACTTCGGCGGTCCAACCTGAGGCGACCATCTTCCCGATTGCCACTCAATTGTCATTATCAGCTGCCCAAGCCTTGGCGGTAAGCGCACCTTTGCCGGAGTATCCGTACCAAGCAAAGCGCGCCAATATTACTGGAAGTGGTGTCTGTGCGATGCTTGTCGACGCTGCCAGCGGAAAGGTTACCAACGCGATGATGGCGCAAAGCACTGGTAACGCGATTCTCGACAAAGTTACCACGGAGACGTTTCGCAGATGGCGGTTCAAACCTGGAAGCGTCTCGCAGCTGCGCGTGCCGATCACGTATGAGTGAAATCGCGTTCAGTCCCCCTCGCCTCAACTTTCTCCCCTGCGAGGGTTGAGGCGAAGAGCAAGCATGCGCGGCATGATCGCCTCGCGAGTAAGTAGAACGGATCGCTTCTCTTATCTGTTAGAGGAGAGGGGAGGGTGAGGAGTTTCGTGAGAACGGCATTTTCCCTGCAATCAGCGTCAGACTTGCGAGCACAGCCGGGTTATGTGATCACGAAGAATGTATGCAGTTGAGCTCGATCGGTCGAAACGGCTCCTCGTGATCAGCGCTTTACAACGGGTTACGGCCGAGGAAGCGAAGCTGGCTTCGCGACGCGTCCGAGAACTCGTGCGCGATATCGATCCCGGGTTCCGCGTCCTCGCGGATTTCCGCTGGTTAGATTCGATGGATTCGGCAGCAGCGCGTCACGTTGCCGAAATCATGGATGCGCTTGCTGAAAAAGGCGTTGCCTCTGTGACTCGAGTGATGCCCGATCCGCACAAGGACATAGGTCTCAATATTCTCTCGCAATTCCATTATCGATCCGAAATCCAAATTGCGACGTTCCAGACGCTGGCTGACGCGCTCCAAAGTATGGCAGGCGGCGGTTCTTCCGCGACCTAGCGGCACGCGTCTGAGGTTTGGTTCCTTGGGTAGTTGTTTAGTACTTGCTATTTAGCGGGCGACCGAACATTCTGCGACCCTCGAACTTAATTGAAACTATGAAAAAATCTGTTTTAACGTTCATCACCGTTCTGATCGGCGCAGCGTTTGTCGTTTCCTGCACACAACAGGGAACCACCGCAACTTCGACTAGGGGGGCGGCAGCTGCCAAGGTCTCGCCCTCTCCGTCGCCGCGGCCGCATAAGAAAACGGCGGCTAAGAAGAAGGAGGCCGCTGGGGCCGAGGAATCTCCCGCGCCTTCAGAATCTGCTTCTCCCGCGCCGACACCGTAGAGAGACGTTCAAAGCTCTTGCTCCAGGACTTGCGGGACCCAACTGATGGGACGTGTCAGTTGAGTGTGCGTTGCGCCCAGAACAAGAGCGCGCTTGAGCGCTGTGGTTGCCTGCGCTAGGGTCTTCGCGGGATGCTTGACACCATTCTGGGATGCCTCAAATGGGGGGCCGTCGGTTTCGTCGTGGCTTTTGTACTGATGAAACTGTTCGAGGCCAGCCATATTCACGACGATATTCCAAAGCCTGTCTTCAAGATTCGGCAGACGAGACGCGCGACCTTCGTGTTGTCGGCATTTGCAGCGATGCTCTCTGCGCTCGTGTGGTTGCTCGTGCAGAAGTTGGACTGATGCTCTCCGCCTTAGCCTCGGCGAAGGCGGGGTCAGCCCATGTAAAAACCGCCGTTCACGTTCAAGACTTGCCCGGTGATATATGATGCCATCGGGGAAGCGAGGAAGAGCGCGGCACTTACAATTTCACTCACGTTACCAAGGCGTCCGAGCGGAATTTGTTTGATGAAATTTTGCGCCACTTCATCGGGCATACCCTTGCTCATGCCGACGTCGATGAAGCCCGGAGCGATGGCGTTCACGGTGACGCTTTGCCGGGCGAACTCGCGGGCAGAGACTTTGGTAAGCGCAATGATTCCCGCTTTGCTCGAGGAATAATTCGCTTGTCCGAATAACCCCATCTGCCCGCTTACGGACGACATGTTGATGATCCGGCCGCCGCTGCGCAGAATAGTGCCGGCTTTTTGCGTGACCGTGAATGTGCCGATGAGGTTGACGCGAATGACGCTCTCGAATTCATCCATCGACATTTTCTTGATGGTGCGGTCGCTGATGATCCCGGAATTGTTCACGAGAATGTCGAGGCCGCCATGTCGATCTTGTATCCGCTTCATCATGCCTTCGACCTGCGCGGGCTGCGTCACGTCGCACTCAATCACCAGTGGCTCATTCAATTCATTCGCCACATTCATCGCATCGGTCTTGTTTTGCCCTTGCGCGTCGGCGACGTAATTGACCACGCACTGCGCGCCCTGCGCGCCAAAAGCCTTTATCATTTCCGCGCCGATCCCGCGCGAGCTGCCGGTGACCAGCACAACTTTGCCAGCGAAATCCAACGGATCGGCCATATCGAGAAGAAGTTTAATCAGGAAACCAGGAAGCCAAGAAATTAGATTCCAATTAGTTTTTCCTGTTTTCTTGGCTTCCAGATTTATTGTTATCTCTTTCAGACAAATGGCTTCGCCGATTCGAATTCTGACCGCTGTCCCGATTTGCGACGGGCATGATAGCGCCATCAATACAATCAACCTGGAATTCATCCGCCACGGCATTGAAGTGATTTATCTCGGTTATCATCGCTCGGTGGGCGACATCGTGCGCGCGGCCATCCAGGAAGACGTTCGCGCCATTGGCATCTCCAGTTATAACGGCGGACACATTGAGTTTTTTGCTGAGGTTGTGAATCTTCTCCGCAAAAAAGGCGCAGACGACATCAAGGTTTTCGGCGGCGGCGGAGGCACCATCACGCATGACGATGCCGCGATCATGAAACGCAAAGGCGTCGAGGAAGTTTTTTTCGCCGGCACGTCGCTTGACGACATGATGAAATTTGTCCATCAACGCTACGGCAAACCGCGAGCGAAACGGTCGCAGGCCAAATCATTCGATCAGGAACTCGCACACAGGCTGACGGAGATTGAAGATGCCGCCGCGGGCCGGAAGAAAATTCGAAATTCGAAATTCGAAATTCGGACTTCACGGCGAAGCCGTGTCATTGGTTTCACCGGGCCGGGTGGCGCGGGAAAGACGACACTGATTGATGAGTTGGTGCTTCGTTTTTTGAATCAGAATCCAAAAGGACGGATCGCAATTTTATCGCACGATCCCAGCGTAGTCGGCGAAGGCGCGTTGCTGGGCGATCGGGCCACCATGATCAACTCGCAGGACGATCGCGTATTCATGCGCAGCATGGCCACGCGCGGACAGGCCGGCGGACTGTCGCCCGCAACGCACGATTGCCTCGCTTTGCTCGCGCGTTCGGAATTTGATTACGTCATTATCGAAACGGTGGGCACTGGCCAGGAGGCGATGCCGTTTCAGAAAAATGGAATTGTCGATCTAACAGTGCTGGTGATGAATCCGGATTACGGCAGCCGCTTGCAGTTGCAAAAAATAGTGATGCTCGATTTGGCCGATATCGTTGTGGTGAACAAAAGTGACCTTCAGCGCGCGCGCACTGCGCACACGGAAATCGAACAACGTCTCGAGCAAAACCGGCCCGCCCGCGGTAGCCTTGGCGAAGGCGGGCGATCACAGCAACTCATTGACACTGTGGCAAAACGCCATCGGGATCCTGGCGTGGATCGGTTGTTCGATTTAATTTCTAGCGGTAATCTGGTCGGGCGCGGCCGCCCGGCGCGCCGAACGAAAGGATCGAAATGAGCAAACTCGGACAAGTTGTCGAATCGGTTGAAAATTATGGCAAGTTCGTTCTCGATCAGGTTAAGCGCGCGCGCACCGATGAAAAGTTCGGGCGCGAACTGTTGGGACGCTGGAACGACATCAAAGCGAAAATTCCCATCACGCGTACGCCGACCGGGTTGCCATTGCCGCGGCTTGCATTGCCCGAAATCGATGAAACAGGCGAAATCGCGCGCTATCTCTTTGGCGAAGGATTGCCCGGCGAGTTTCCGTATCTGAATGGCGCCTATCGTGAGATGTATCTCGAGCCAGTTCGCGAGATTGAAAGCTTCGAGAGGAATGATGCTGTAGCGGCGGGCGTGTCGCCCGCGAACCGAATAAAAACGCAGCCGGCACGGCTGCCTCCACAGGAAGAGCCGACGCGTTTGTTTTCAGGTCTAATGCTCGCGGAGGACACGAACGAGCGTTTTCATTATCTCACACGGCATCAGCGCACACATCGGCTCAGCACGGCATTCGATGGCCCAACCCTTTATGGAATCGACAGCGATGCAGACGGCGTCTTTGGAAAGATCGGCGAAGGCGGCGTGGCGATCGATACCGTCGAAGACATGGTGCGGCTTTATGATGGATTCGATCTCGGCTCGCCGAATTTCTCCGCGTCAATGACCATTAGCGGCCCGGCGCCGATCATCATGGCCATGTACATCGCTGCGGCCACGCGCCGGTTCGGCCCGAAAGTTGTTCCAAAATTGCGCGGCACGATTCAGGCCGACATTTTCAAGGAAGTCCAGGCACAGAACGAAACGATCTTCCCGATCGAGCCGTCGCTGCGTTTTCTCACCGACATGGTCGAGTTCACAACGCGTGAAATGCCGCGCTGGTATCCGATCTCGATCAGCGGCTATCACATCGGCGAAGCGGGCTCCACGCCGGTGCAGCAGGCAGCTTACACGTTGTCGAACGGATTCGCGTACGTAGAAATGTTCGCGGCGCGCGGCATTCCGGTCGATCAATTCGGTCCGCGGCTGTCGTTTTTTCTCGATTGCGCTCTCGACGCGGAATACATCGCGCTCGCACGCGTCTCGCGCCGCATCTGGGCGATCGGAATGCGTGACGTGTTCGGCGCGGGGCCAAAAGCGCAGCTTTACAAATTACATACGCAAACCAGCGGGCGCTCGCTGATCGCCGCCGAGTTCAAAAACAATCTCACCCGCACCGCGGCGGAGTTAGTTTTGGCCTACATCAACGCCACAAATTCATGTCATTCAAACAGTGCCGACGAACCGTTCACTACGCCAAGTGAAGAGTGGATCCGTCTCGCCGCGCACGGCCAAGCAATCCTGCTGGAGGAATCCGGCATTTTTAAACATACCATGAACATGCTGAGCGGATCGCCCGGAATGAAAGCCGTCGAGCGCGCAGTTGAAGCAGCGATTCTCGATGAATTCCGCGAGATCGAACGGCTCGGCGGCGTGCTGTCAGCAGTAGAAGAACGCTATCAACGCAGCCAGATACAAAATGCCGCGCACCGCTACGAACAACAGATTTACGATGGCACTCGTCCGATCATCGGATTGAATCGTTACCGCGACGGCGCCGACGACATTCCGGATGTGAAACTTGCGCGCACCCCGCGCAGTAAACAACAGTTGCAAGTCGATCGGCTTGCAAAATTCAAAAAGAAAAATGCCGA
>QHMR01000082.1 GCA_003217875.1 Verrucomicrobiota bacterium | reverse complement strand
GGCAGATCGCTTCCAAGTGCGATGCCTCGGCTGCCCCAGCCGAGCGGCGAAAATCCGCTCACTTTTAACAGAAGTTCGCGATCTTTTTGGCTGAACTTTGCTGCTTCGCGCCAGTCGTGAAGCTCTAATCGCGGAATGACCGCATGTTGCGGCAATGGCGTTGGATCCAGCAGCCATGAGTAGGGGATTACTTCCTGTAGCTTGATGAAATATTTCTCGCCCAGCTCGCGTCGCCAAAATTCGCGCAGCGGCTGCATCCAAAAAAGCGCGAACCACATTTTCTCTTCGAGATACGGTTTGATCGACGGCGTAATCGTAATTCGGCCTTCTGCGTTTGCGTGAAGCGTGTTTTCGATCCCGGGAATGTTTGGCAGATCGAATAATTCAAAAAAGCGATACACGGCGCGCCCGTCTTGCGGCTCGTAATTTTCGGCCGGCACCACGCGCCAACTGTAGCCGGGGGCGGTGACTCCGGCGGGCTGAGAACTGCCATGGCGACCGCGGTCAACGCCCGCGGCTACAACTGGATTTCCAGAAGCGCCGGGCTGGTTTTTATCCAGCACCGAGTATCCAGGATCCAGCATCCGCTGATTCAATCGCGCCGCGATCCATTCCATCTCTGGCCGATACGTCGCCGCTTCTTGGGAAATCAATATGTCCCCACCATTTGGCAGCACGCTCCGGAACCCGTCCAGCATGCCGTCTCGTCCGCCAATAATTTGGCTCTCGAACGCTGCGTAGGTTTGGTTGAGCCACCCGGTCAGGCCGATTCCGCCCGGCACAGAATCGATTTCAGCAATGATATAGCCTTCCTCCGACAGAATTAGATCCGGCCGGATTATTCTCGGTAAATCATCGCGAATTTCTTTACGCCGCGAAAATTCGATCAGCTCTTTGGGCTTACCAGCGTCGAGGTAGCGCGCAACCCACTCCGGCTGCTTACCCTTAACACTTAGCTGATAAAGCTGGTTGCAGGCGCGCTGGAATACGAACAGCCGATGACCGAGCTGCTCAAGCTCGGCCACAAATTTTTTCTCGATCGGAAATGCGTCCGGCGAAAGGAGCCAATCTTTTTCGGCAAAGAGGCCTTCTTTTGGGAAAGCAGCACGGATCGCGGCGAGCCTGTCGTCCTGAGCCTGCACTTGCGTCACGAAGTCAACGTCCAATGCCCAACGCCGAACGTCCATGGGGAATAATTGTAGGGCGGCTCTGTGAGACGCCGTTCCGGGGAAGGCGTTTGACACAAACGCCCTACAGTCACCTTCCTGCCGCCATTCTCTTCAGCACGAGCTTCACCAGTTCTTCGGCCGATTCTGCTTCACCTTTGTCCTGCAGGTCGCGCACGGCTTTGTGGGCCTCGACTTGTTTATAACCAAGCGCAATTAAAGCGAGCACTGCTTCGTTGGCTTGTTCTTGCTCGGGTGTGGGCGCGTGCGCCGCGCTCGCAGCTTCCCACGCTGCAGCTACGCCGACCTTGTCCTTCAATTCGAGAACGATTCTCTCTGCCGTCTTTTTCCCGAGCCCGCTAATTTTTGAAATCGCAGCGACATCCGAGTTCACTACTGCGGCCTTAAAATTGTTTACGCTCATACCGCTTAGCACTGCGAGCGCCAGCTTCGGCCCGATGCCGCTGACATGATTGACCAGCAACCGAAACAGATCGCGCTCTGCCGGTGTCATGAATCCATAAAGCACATGGGCATCTTCACGCACCGCCAGATGAGTTAGGATTCGGATCGATTGCCCGGCGGCGGGAAGTTTATCGTAGCTTGATAGCGGAATAAACACTTCGTATCCGACGCCGCCGACATCAACAATCGCCTGCGTCGGCAGCGCGTTCACCAGTTTGCCATCGAGGAAAGTGATCATTTCCCATTTGACCTACCACAGAGATCAGAGAGTGCGCAGCGAATAAACAACATTTCCATCTCGATGTTCTCTGTGTCCTCTACGGCTAAACTATTCTGGTTTCAGCAGCAGCGTGAGATCGACGCGTTTCCCCTTCGCCACGTTAAAGCCGCTAACCGTGAAAGATTTCCAGTTTTGCGGTACGTTTGGGAAAACCATGCCGGCAACGGGCATCGGCAAAACGATAAACCGCGGGCCGGGCATGTTCATGAATTCTGCAGCGCGGTGCTTGTTCACCGGCATAAGAAAACCTGTCACCCGCGAGCGAAAATACCAGACCAGGCTTGGCTCCTCGAATTCCACTGAAGCAAACTGCATGTTTGGTCTCAACTCCGCGCGGGATTGCTGGAAAAGCTGGTACGCGGGAAAAAAGCGCGCCACCATCGGCGGGACAACCAGAGCGATCACTATCCATGCACACGCGGTAATGATCGCGATTGTCTTGAACAGGAAGCGGCGGTTTGGAAGCGCCGCTTCTTGCCAATGCCGCGCCAGTAAAAGAGCAAGCAGTGGAAAAGCCGGCAAGGTGTAATGCGGAAGCTTCGTGCTGACCAGCGTGAAAATAATAAAGATGATTGCAAACCCGATAACGAAATAAACGTCGATCTTATTGCCGTTGTAGCCGGGCACGTCGAGCCCGGTCTTTTTCTCGCGCCACAATGTTCGGACCAACCACGGCAACTTGATGGACCAAGGAAAGAAACTGACAAAGACGGTTACGAAATAGAACGGCAGAAGCAGCAGATACATCCCAATGGAGTTGGCGCCGTGGCCTTCCATCGTGGCAAACGAACGACCAATCACGTGCCGGCCGATTCCAACCGAGAAAAACTGGCCATCCGTTCGAATCAACGCTGGGATTCCCCAGAGCGCGACCACGCCAAGCGTGAGTAAAATTCCAGGTAGGAATCTGAAGCGCCGGACCAACTGCCAATCCCGCGACCATATAATCATCACCGCAACCGTGAGCAGCGGCGTCCACGCAATTGGGCCTTTGGCCAGAAAGCCCAGCGCGAGTGCGAGATAAAAGATAAGGAAGGGCGATTTCCAGATCGCCCACGACGGACCAGCCGCTCCTTGGTTTCTCGACGAATGTTGAATTAGTTCCCAGCCTTTCCAATGCGCAAGAGTGACGAACAGCACCAGCCACATGTCGGCGACGGCTGCTTTTGCATGGACAAAAGTTTGCAACGAAAGCGTAAAAATAATCGCCGCCCACCAGCCAACCTTCTCCCCGCTTAATCGTGAGCCCCATGTGAAAATCACCAAAGCGGTAAGCGCGGCCGCCACAGCGGATGGGAAACGCGCTGCGAAATCGTTTTCATCAAAAATTCGATAGCTGGCAACCTGCGTCCAATAGGCGAGAGGAGGCTTGTCGAGACGCAGCTGGTTATTGAAATAAGGAACGATGTAATCCGCGCGCTCAATCATTTCGCGCGATGCTTCCGCGAAGCGCGGCTCGTCACGATCGATCAGGGGTAAGGTCCATGTGCCAAGGACGTGAAAAAGAACGCAACCGGCAAAGAGGAGTGAATAATTGCGGATTGCGGATTTCACTTGGGCCCCCAAAATACAGTCCGCGAAAACTGACGGGAACTTATTTGTGAAGCGCGCTGCCGTTTCTTATTGGCTAATTGGCATCGCAATCGCAGCGGTAGCGATCGCAACGGCATTTTATCTAGATGACAGCGTCCAGAATTTCATCATGCACCATCAAAGCCGCGGGATGCGAAATTTTATGCGCAACGTCAGCTTGTTTGGTGATTGGCCATCGCATGTTGCTCTCGGCTTGCTCCTGCTGGGAGTCGCCTGGATACGCGACAGCAAGAAATGGACGCACATTTTTTTGGCGATGCTCGTGGCGATGGCGATGGCAGGCGTTGCCGGCCATGTAATCAAACGCACGGTTCCACGTGCCCGTCCTTCGGTACAGTCAGAGTTTCGTTGGGGCGGCCCGCACTTCAGCACGAAGTATCATGCGTTTCCATCCGGGCACGTTTCAGCCTCGACGGCATTTTTTGGTGTACTGCTGCTCGCGCGCCGGCGCATTGGTCTGGCGTGTCTGCCAATTCCAATCCTGATCGGGTTCTCGCGAATGTATCTCGGTGCGCATTATCTCTCGGATGTCGTCTGCGCCGCAGTCCTAGGGATTCTCTGCGCGCTACTGGTCACGCAGTTTTTTGTGCCACAAATCGCAAATCGCCATTCGCAAATCGAAAATTGAAGCAGGAGCGGAGGGGGTGAGATTCGAACTCACGAGGCCTTTCGGCCTTCCGGTTTTCAAAACCGGCGCAATCAACCGCTCTGCCACCCCTCCGGGAAAATGGTGACCAGTGATCGGTGATCAGTGGATCGGCGGGTAGTATAGCAGCATTACCTGCTCGCTCCATTACTCCATCGGAGCGCGGTGCCGCGAAGCGAGTTGCTGAAGTGCTGGAGTATTAATTGAGGATTTGGCTCGACAGGCGACTATGTTCATGTGAACTTATCACATGCCGGCAAAAAAGAAATTCCGGCCTGTGATTGAGGAGACCGCTCAGAGCTCTGCGCCGATCCGCGGTCGCGGCGCGTCCTGGAGCCCGGCAAATCGCTTTGAAAGGCTGCATGTTGATCTGACGGACATCGATGTCGTCGATGATGACCCAGACGCGGAAGAGCGGCCGCGGCGCGCAACGCAATATTTTCGAGATGCAACCAAATCGATCATTACTCGCAATACCAGCCCTGATGTGGGTTTCGAGACAAGCCTAAACCCGTATCGCGGCTGTGAGCACGGCTGCATTTACTGTTATGCGCGGCCCACCCACGAATATCTCGGGTTTTCCGCCGGTCTAGATTTTGAAAGCAAGATCATGGTCAAAACAAACGCGCCCGACTTACTGCGAACCGAACTGGAATCATCAAGTTGGCGGCCGCAGACGCTTGTGATGAGCGGCGTGACCGACCCGTATCAGCCGATCGAGAGAAAGTTGCGTATCACGCGCGGCTGCCTCGAAGTGCTCGCGAAATTTCGAAACCCGGTGGCGATAATTACCAAGAATCGTCTCGTCACCCGAGATATCGATCTGTTGTGTGAGCTGACGAAATACAACGCCGTCGCCGTAAATCTTTCTGTGACTTCACTCGAGCCAAATTTGCAGCGAGTACTGGAGCCGCGAACGTCGTCTCCTCAGGCGCGGCTCGATGCGATCAGGCAACTTCGAAGCGCAGGAATTCCTACGGGGGTTATGGTTGCACCGGTCATCCCTGGACTTACCGATCACGAAATTCCGAAGATTCTCGAGGCATGCGCAAAAGCGGGCGCGCAATTTGCCGGGTACACCGTTGTTCGTCTCCCGTGGGCGGTAGCGCCATTATTCGAGCACTGGCTTGAGGAACATTTTCCAGATCGCAAAGAGAAAGTGCTCGGACGCATCAGGCATTTGCGGGGGAACAGGCTAAATAATTCTCAGTGGCATACGCGGATGACCGGGGAGGGGATTTTCTCAGAGCAAATTGCTTCACTGTTCAAGGTTGGTTGTCGTCACGCCGGGATTGGTGAACGGCCGAAATTATCTTGCAAATCTTTCCAAACGTCGACAACCCAGCTGCGACTCTTCGGTTAGCCGTCTCTCGGATTTGCGTTACCGCTAAAACGGCCGGCGATTTGGCCAGCCGGACGCTTGGTCTTGCAATCGCTCCCCGATTTCGAGCGACTCGCTAATATCGATTTGCGCGGTGGCATCATCAGCGCCGAGAACCAATCCCTTGTGCGCTGTTGGCCATTCTTGGAAGTATCCGGCACCTATCGCGACCGGCGACTGCGACTCGACGAATGCATTGATGTTTCCTTTTGCGCACGTTACGCGCGTCGTTTTGCCGTCAGTCCGAACACAAAACAAGCAATCCGAATCAGGCTTAATGGTTAGCTCGCGAGCCTTGATAGTAAATTGTGAGGCGCTTCTATCGCTTGGAGTGAACAGAACGATGATTTTTCCTCGGTTCAACCGTATCCGCGCGCTCCGATCTCGCATGCCGCCAGCAGTCTCGTTGCCATCCTTTGTTACTTTCAGCTCTTCAATGTTGATGTCGGAATCGCCGGAGAGTTCTGCGAAAGCACCCGGAATCAATGCAAGATCGACTAACGCGCCGTTTAGTGATCGCACGGTGTCACCGTCGTGGATTCTGCTTTTCAGCGTGACCGGTTGGAAATCATTCCGTTCCGCATTTCCGAACACGACTTTGCCTTTGACCGAAAACACGGTGACTGCCGTGGCCTGATTGATGCCTTTTGAACATCCGTTCGCCAGAAGTGAACAGAGCGCAATATAAACAGCGAGCACTGAATGTCGCATCAGCGGGATTCGGGAGTTCGGCCGAGCCTAAGCGGCCTCGCGCCTCCTCCGCAACACAGAAGCAAAAAAAGAGCTGGCCTGGAAATCGATCCAAGCCAGCTCAGCTGTTTTTAATCCTACGTCAACTTAGTACCGATAGTAGTGATGATGACGGTGGTGGCGATAGTAACGGTGTCCGTTGGACCAGTAATATGACGGCCCAGAGTAGTAGCTGTGGTACGGATACGGTCGGTAGTATCCATATGGGTAATACCCGTAGCCGGATGGATAATAGCCGTATCGGTAACCTGGATAACCAAATCCGATTCCGACTCCCCCAACGCCAACTGTAATCTGAGCGTCTGAACGCTGTACGGGCACAAAAAGTGACCCAATTGCCACCAATGCAATTAAGAGAAGTTTTTTCATCTTTTCCCCTTTCGTTTTGTTTATCCCTTGTTGATCAAGGTTTACGCAGGTTGCATTCTGCGCAGATTCGGGCGCCTTAGTAGATATGCGCCCGTAATAGAATCGGATTTGAACGCTCTTGCGGTTCCCAGAAATCCGAAATCGTGTGGCCTTGGCAGCGCGTACGGGAGTCGAACCCGTGCACCAGCCTTGAGAGGGTGCTATTTTGCTAGGTAGATCGGTGCAGGTTGCTATTTTGTTGCTATTTTCGTCCGTACGAATGAAAAGAATTTTGCTTGCACACCTCGGCGTCAACCGCGCGTCCAACGAACGGTGTGGCGACTAGCCGAATGGCGAAAAATTTACTGCGGCCGTTCGGGAAATAGCCGTATCGGTAACCTGGATAACCAAATCCGATTCCGACTCCCCCAACGCCAACTGTAATCTGAGCGTCTGAACGCTGTACGGGCACAAAAAGTGACCCAATTGCCACCAATGCAATTAAGAGAAGTTTTTTCATCTTTGCCCCTTTCGTTTTGTTTATCCCTTGTTGATCAAGGTTTACGCAGGTTGCATTCTGCGCAGATTCGGGCGCCTTAGTAGATATGCGCCCGTAATAGAATCGGATTTGAACGCTCTTGCGGTTCCCAGAAATCCGAAATCGTGTGGCCTTGGCAGCGCGTACGGGAGTCGAACCCGTGCACCAGCCTTGAGAGGGCTGTGTCCTAACCACTAGACGAACGCGCCGCAAACGGGTGCTTGTAGGAATACTGCAGCGAGTGTGGGCTGGCAAGATGCCGGCCAAAACTACTTGTGAACTTTCTTCTTATGTTTTTGTGCCTGCTTTTTTTTCGCAGGCGCAACAGCGGGCGTGGGCGTAGCGCCCTCCGGTGTGGGTGAAGGTCGCACCCGTGGCTGAGCCAATAAACTCTGGTGAGAACTCTTAAGTGCTTGCAACGCCAATTTGATTTCAGGGGCCGTGGCCAGGTCATACATCCGCTGATAATAGATGTCATAATAATTACGGAGCCGGTTGCGTTTTTCCAAGTCCGTTCGGGCAGCCTGAGCAAACGCCCTTGCCGCCTGCACCACCGGGTCGTTCACCGCCCGGTTTTTGAGTTGCCGCCATTCGACATGCACCTTGAGCGCATCAGCGTCCTTGCCCAGGGACTTCGGCTTAAAAGTTTCCTCTAACTGTTTTAGCTCCGGTAGCTCGGGACCGTTGGGTAGCGGCGTGACCGTCGCTTCCGGCACCTCTTGCCCTTCGTAGAGGTCTACAGAAGGCGGGGCGGCCTCCTGTCCGTGGATGATCAGCACAGCGCCGATTAGCGTCCCTGAGATGAGCAAGCCGTAGAACTTGATTCCCATTTGTCTGCGAATGTAACCGAATTTCGGGATGCGGGAAGACGCTACCCGTGATAAGGAATCACGGAGTTTCGGGGCGTAGCTTAGCTTGGTAGAGCGCGTGGTTTGGGACCACGAGGTCGGAGGTTCAAATCCTCTCGCCCCGACGTTGCGTCGCATCAGATGTCGTAATCCAAATTCGGCGCCAGTCGCTTCTCCACTGCAGCAATCGGTTCGCGACGCCGGGTCGCATAATCCCCCACCTGGTCACGCCCGATCTGGCCAACCCCAAAATATTTTGCATCGGGGTGCGAAAAATAAAGGCCACTCACGGTTGCCCCGGGATGCATCGCAAACGATTCGGTCAGTTTGATGCCTGTGTTCTTCTCTGCATCGAGTAGATCGAACAATGTTCGTTTCTCTGCATGATCAGGACAGGCCGGATAACCGGCGGCCGGCCGGATGCCGCGATATTTTTCTCGGATCAGGTCGGCATGTGATAATTGTTCGTCGCGTCCAAATCCCCAGGCTATCCGCGTCTGCATGTGCAAATATTCGGCAAACGCTTCCGCTAATCGATCTGCCAGCGCCTTTGTGATGATCGCGTTGTAATCATCGTGCTGATATTTGAATTCCTCCGACAGCTCATCCGCGCCGTGAATGGAGACAGCAAATCCACCGAGGTAATCAGCTAGTTGCGGATTGCCCATTGCGGATTGCGGAGAGATAAAATCCGCCAGGCAGTGGTTCGCCTGTCCCGGAGGTTTCTGCATTTGCTGACGCAAGAAATAAAACGTGGCGACCTTTTCAGAGCGCGCTTCATCAGCGTAAACGTCAACATCATCTCCAACGGAGTTTGCCCGCCAAAGAGCATGAACGCCGCGCGGGACCAGCAGGCTCTTCCTAACGATCCGACCAAGAAGTTCCTGTGCGTCGTCGAAAAGTTCGCGCGCCTGTTTGCCGATCTTGGGGTCATCAAAAATCGCAGGATAACGGCCACGCAATTCCCAGGCATGAAAAAACGGCGACCAATCAATGAAAGGCACGAGGTCAGCAAGTGTGATTGTGGTTTTCTCGGGAGCGTAAATGCGCACGCCGAGGAACTCCGGTTTCGGCGGGAGATAGGTGCTCCAATCGATCGGAGTCCGAAGCGCACGCGCTTCCTCAAGAGTTAACAGTTTTTTTCTCGTTCTTTTTGCGGCATGCTCCTGACGCAACCGTTCGTAATCTTCACGTAATTTTTTATCGAACTTCGTTTTGAGTTCCTCGTTGAGCAGGGAATTGACCACGCCCACCGCACGCGACGCGTCGAGCACATGCACGGTGCTGGCCTGATAGTGCGGCGCGATTTTCACTGCGGTATGCGCCCGGCTGGTAGTGGCGCCGCCGATCAAGAGCGGCAAACGAAATCCTTCGCGCTGCATTTCCTGAGCCACATGCACCATCTCATCCAACGATGGGGTGATCAGACCACTCAGCCCGATCGCGTCTGCTTTTTTTTCCCGCGCTGTTTCCAGAATCTTCGCGGCCGGAACCATTACGCCAAGATCGACCACGTCGTAGTTGTTACATTGCAGAACGACCGCCACGATATTTTTGCCGATGTCGTGGACGTCGCCTTTCACGGTCGCTATGACGATCCGCCCATGCGGCTTTGCGCCTCCAGATTTCTCCTCTTCCATGAACGGCAGCAAATAAGCGACAGCTTTTTTCATCACGCGCGCACTCTTCACGACCTGTGGCAGGAACATTTTGCCTGCGCCGAATAGGTCACCGACCACGCTCATCCCGGCCATGAGCGGACCTTCGATGACATCGAGCGGTCGCTCGCATTTTTGGCGCGCCTCCTCGGTATCGGTATCTATGTAATCAACGATTCCTTTGACCAATGCGTGTTTCAGACGCTTTTCGACAGGATCTTTGCGCCACGCCTTATCGCTGACAGGTGTTTTATCTTTTCCTTTAACATTTTCGGCGAACTCGATAAGGCGCTCGGTTGCATCGTCTCGCCGGTTCAACAACACATCCTCGACGCGCTCTCGCAGTTCGGGCTCAATTTCTTCGTAAACTGCGAGCTGCCCTGCGTTCACAATTCCCATGTCCAGGCCGGCGCGAATGGCGTGAAAAAGGAAAGCCGCGTGCATCGCTTCGCGTACGGTGTTATTTCCGCGAAACGAAAAGGAAATATTGCTTACTCCGCCGCTGACGCGCGCGCCCGGGAGATTCTTCTTGATCCAGCGCGTCGCTTCAATGAAATCCACCGCGTAGTTGCGATGCTCTTCCAAGCCGGTGGCAATCGTTAGGATGTTTGGATCGAAAATAATATCACTCGCCGGGAAGTCAGCCTGTTTGGTCAATAGTTCGTAAGCGCGCGAACAGATGTCGATTTTGCGCTGAAAGTTATCGGCCTGGCCTTTCTCGTCGAAAGCCATCACAATCGCAGCAGCACCGTAGCGCCGGATCAATCGTGCCTGACGGAGAAACTCTTCTTCGCCATTTTTGAGGCTGATGGAATTCACCACCGATTTCCCTTGTACGCATTTCAGTCCCGCTTCGATGACGCTCCACTTTGAGCTGTCGATCATGATTGGAATCCGCGCGATTTCCGGTTCGCTGCCGATCAGGTTCAGGAATCGGACCATGGCTGCTTCCGAATCGATCATCCCTTCGTCCATGTTCACATCGAGAAGGTTCGCGCCGCCTTGCACCTGCTGCCGCGCCACAGCCAACGCCCCCTCGAAATCGCCGGCCAGAATCAGCTTCGAAAATTTGGGCGATCCGGTGATGTTCGTGCGCTCGCCAATAACAGCGAAGCCGAATTCCGGCGTAATGTTCAACGGTTCGAGCCCGGAAAGTCGCAGAATCATGTGTAACTCATCGTCGCTTCTACGGCACGGGGCGAAAATTGACGCACCAGTTTTACCAGCGCACGGATGTGATCTGGTGTTGTGCCACAGCAACCGCCAACCACGTTGAGCCAACCGTTCTCTGCCCATTTCGCGACCTTCGGTGCAAATGTCTCAGCTGTTTCCGGAAAACCGGTTGGCGAAAGCGCATCCGGCAGACCCGCATTCGGATACGCGCTTATGTAATGCGGCGAGATGCGCGCCAGCTCTTCAATAAACGGCTCCATTTCATCTGGACCCAGCGAACAATTCAAACCGAGGATTAGCGGCTGAGCATGCGCGAGTGATATGAGCGACGCTTCAACTGTTTGCCCGCTTAAGTTCCGCCCGGACTTGTCGATCACCGTGCCTGAAATCATCAACGGCACGCCGCGTCCTGCTTTTTCCAATGCGTCAGCGATAGCGAACAACGCGGCCTTTCCGTTGAGCGTGTCGAAAATGGTTTCGACAATGAGAAGATCGACACCGCCTTCGAGTAGCGCTTTCGCTTCATCGAAATAAGTTTGGCGAAGTTGATCGAACGAGACCGCGCGAAACGCCGGATCGTTTACGTCAGGTGAAATGGAGCCAGCAACTGGAAGCGGTCCCATCGATCCGCCAACAAATCGCTGCTGCCCGGTTTCATTCGCGACGCGATCCGCCGCCTGACGTGCGATTCTGGCCGCTCTAAAATTAATTTCGTAAACGAGCGCGCGAAGACCGACATCGTCGACCACGCGCTGAAAGAATTCCTGATCTTTGCGGCCACGTGTGGATTCGCCTTGAAACAGGAAATCGTGCAAACCGATTGTTGTTCCGCTGAAGGTGTTTGTTTCGATGACATCCGCGCCTGCATTCAGATAAGCCGCGTGAATTTCCTCGACAACTTGAGGCCTTGTTAAATTGAGTAGTTCGAGACTTCCCTTGAGGTCTTTGCCTTTCCAATCACGAAATCGTTCTCCTCGATAATCCGCTTCTGACAGCTTGTAGCGCTGAATCATCGTGCCCATCGCGCCATCGAGCACGACAATGCGTTCGCGCAACAGCGCTTTCAGAGGATGAAGACCGTTTGTTGCCATGATTTGTCCGGGAACTAAAGGGCGTTTGATCCGGTTATCAAGAAACAAATTGACGTATCATGATGCGTAGATGTGTTCGGAGCTCGTGCTCCTGCTCGTGATCATAATCGGACTAATCAAGATGTTCGGTCCGTTGCGCGACAATGACGAAATGCGAATGTCGAATGACAAAGGAATGACGAAGAGCGCGAGATAGCGACAGGCAACAAGGAGTGGCGGTCTCCAGCCCGCCTAGCTGATCTGGAGGTCGCGTTTCCTTGTGCGAAGCGTATGGACAAACGCTTCGCCTCGCGTCGCGAGCCGCCCCTCTAGCTTCTTTGTGCAATCACAATTGCAGCAGCCCCACGGTTCTGTTCCGTTCTCATGCCGGCAACTGCGCCGGGAATGTGCGTCCTTTACGCTGAGCAGTTCGAAATACTCTTCCCAATACGGACGTTCCTCAGCGAGCGGCGGATCGCAAAAGCACGTCTCAACCCAGGTGGTGACACCCTGATCATTTACCCGAGCCTGCTCCATGTCGCACAGGTATTCGTCGCCAGCGATGGAACCTTTCCCAAGCGTTCCGTTTTCGATCGCGCGAAGAAGCGCGGAATTCTTTCCCGTTTTTACCCGAGCCTTAACCAGATAGCGCATCAGAGAAGATAGCATTAACCACGGATGGGACACGGATAGCACGGATTTTGTTGTAGAGGCGGCTGTCTCAGCCGCAAACGTTCCTTGGATTTGCGCGTGAGGACACGCGCCTCCACACCAGCGTTCCGGATTGGGGAGCGCACCCGCCTCGGGTGCTGTTGATCGCGCCCTCGCGATCACGAACTTTTGGCAAAGAGGATTAAAGGAAGGGAGTTGCGGCGAGGGCGCCGCAACCAACACGTTCGCCACGGCGAATCCGTCCTGTGGCGGGCGAGGCGCGTGTACTCCCCAGATATCACGGCGCGA
>QHMR01000201.1 GCA_003217875.1 Verrucomicrobiota bacterium | reverse complement strand
CTAACGCATCGTTGAAATGCGTTGCGACGCTGACCGCTTGCTGGCCCGTAGCGGCATCAACCACCAGTAATGTTTCCTGCGGGTCCAAAAATTCCTTCAACTCCTTGAGTTCCTGAATCAACGGTTCATTGATTTCCTGCCGGCCTGCGGTGTCGAAAATGTAAACGTTTGGTCCGGCGCTTTCGACTCCACTCAGGACAGGCTCCGTTCGTGCCTTAGCAAGTGTGGCCGCTACCGCGCGCTGAACATTTTTCTCGTTCAGATCAGGTGCATAGACTGGCACATCAATTTGTTTCCCGAGCGTTACAAGTTGTTCGATCGCCGCCGGGCGTTGCAGATCGCAAGGGACCAGCGCCGGGCTATGACCCTGTGTCTGTAAAAAACGCGCCAGCTTTGCCGAGGAAGTCGTCTTGCCGGAGCCGTTGAGACCGACCATCAGAATACGGCTCTCGTCCGCTAAACGAAGCGGCGCGGAATCGCCTCCGAGCAAGGTAGTCAGTTCGTCGTGAAAAATTTTCACGATCTGCTGACCCGGCGTGATACTGCGAAGAACTGTTTCGCCGAGCGCTTTTTCTTTGACGCGCGCGATGAATCTCCTGGCGACTTGAAAATCTACATCAGCTTCGAGCAATGCCAGGCGCACCTGACGCAGCGCGGCGTCGATATTGGCTTCGCTGAGCGTGCCGTGCCCACGCAGCTCTTTGAAGATATCCTGAAGCTTGTCGCTGAGCTGTGGAAACATGACCTAAAAGTATTGCGCGGCGCGTCAGGAGTGGGCGCTTTTCCAAGCGCCCAAAGCGGCTCGAAAGCCGCCGCTCCTTGGAAGAGGGCTTATCTTTTTGGCGTTGCTATTGGCTTTGCCGCTGGTGCCCCGCCGGTCGCGCCTTCCTCAATTCCGAACGTCCAGTGCGCTTCGACCTTCTTTCCTTGCGATTTCGCGCTGACAATTACGGTGCAGGATTTGTCGCGCAGCTTCTGCGTGACTTGATATGACACAGTGCCCGTTTTGGGATCGAAATTGGCTGGGACGACGCCGAGCCCGCTCACCCTGATTTGAACACTGCCGGGTTCGATCTGCCCGATGCCGCTGAGGTTTGCTTTGATAAGGGGAAGCGCTGTGCGCACTGTATCTCCGTCCGCGGGCTGAGTCGCGAGATCTTTCGCGCCAACCTCGGCGACCGCTGCTGCGCCACCGCTTGAGGTGCCAATCATCTTCAGAGCGTCCGCGAAGACTTTCGGTTTGTTCGCTTCAATTGCGTAACGACCGATTGAATCGAGGGGCGAAGTAAAAGTGATGGGCTGACCGTAAACAGTAAACATGGCCTCGTAACCGGCATTTCGCGCTAATTCTTTAACGTGCTCGTTATAATTTCCAAACGGCACGGCAAAACAATTCACTTTGATGCCGAGTCGTTGCTCAAGCAGTTCCTTGGAACCGACGACTTCGTTTCGCACCCATTGCTCGTATTGGGGCCCGGTCAGTTTCGTTTTCGTTCTCTTTCCCCCAGGGGAAGCGAGCATGATGTTATGCCCTTCTCGTAAGTCTTGGTGGGTCGCGGTGTGCGCCTCGATATCGACGCCGTTGTCGCGCATATCGGCGAGTTGTTCCCAAGTGATCGCCTGTCCACCCCCCAAACTACCACCGGCAACCCCTTCCGTGTAGATGAACATGGTAAAGGGGTAACCGAATTTCTTCATGATCGACCACGCGACTTCGTATTGCGATTTCCAGCCATCATCAAAACTTATGACCGCGCATCGCGGCGGTATGTTCTTCTCGCCGCGTTTCCAGGCTAGCAAATCCTGCATGGGGATGACTGTGATCCCGCGGTCCTTCAATTCTTTCATTTGCGCTTCGAACGCCGCTGGCGTGATCTCAGTTCCCGGATACCGGATCTTATCGACCAAACGATGATAACAGAAAATAATCACCTGCGCCGTTTGATCGACGACCGGCTTCGTAATCTTGGGTGAGGGCGCGACCGGTGGGGCAGCCGTGGCACCCGGCGCCGGCGATAAAGCGCCCGCGGACTGAGGATTCTGGGAAGCGGTTTCGCGCTTTTTGCACATCGAAAAGTTCAGTGCCAGCAGCAACGGGACGATTGCAAATCGGATCATCATAAAAGTGGTAAGGCTTTAAGCGCGCCGGCGCAAAACACAAGTGATTTTATATGCAATTGGGAGAAACAAATGAACGCTTAACGCAATGCCGCGGTCTCATCTTGAGCTTGGGAGAAACTCTTTTGTAGATCGCGTGTTTTTTGCTAAGAGATAGAATGCCGCGCCTCGTAAATCGTATCGCAACCGTTGGGCTTCTCGCGCTGCTGCCTGCGTGCGCAAGCATGCGGACTGCGAAGGTCAAAAATACGAGCAAGAACTTTTCCACCGTGGTAGTGGATGCCGGCCACGGCGGCAAAGATAGCGGCGCATATCGCCGCTACGGTCCACCGGAGAAAATGATTGCTCTCGATGTAGCCCAGCGTCTCAATAGCAAGTTGCGCGAATCCCAATTGAAAACAGTGATGACCCGCAACTCGGATGTCTTTATTGAATTGAACGATCGTGTGGCTATCGAGAATGCGCAGAAAAATGCAATCTTCGTCAGCATACATTTCAACGATTCGCGCAGGCGCAAGATTCGCGGATTCGAAACGTACTATCATTCGGGCGTCTCATTCGATCTGGCGAACCAGATCCAGGCAAAACTGATGACCATCCCAAATTCCGCAAATGGAGGCGTGCACACAGCAAATTTTCGCGTGCTGCGCAATGCAGCGTGTCCCGCTGTGCTGGTGGAATGCGGATATTTGAGCAATCGCTCCGAGGGTAACAAGACGCGCGATTGGGAATATCGTGAATTACTCGCGGACAGAATTGCGGAAGCGATTGTCGAGCAACGCTTCGGCTCCGGTGTTTATCGCGCGTCGACTCAGGTAGCTGCGCAACCGCAACCCCAGGTGGAACCTCCCAGCGGCGGCACGGGCCTGGCGCCGGCTACTGAGCATCGATAGGGTGTAGAGGCGGCTGTCTCCAGCCGCAAATGTTTTTGGATCTGCGCGTGAGGACACGCGCCACTACACGCTTTCCGTCTGTGCGTGAGGACACGCGCCCCGACAGTGGTTCATGCGCGATCGATGTAAACGATCTCGCCTTGGTACGGCCAATCTTCTGCCGATTCAACTAATCCGGCGCGTACGGGATTCTGTCGAACGTATTCCCACTTCCGGGCGTAGCTCTCATCATTGCGCAACAAATGATCGAAGAAACCCGGTTGCCAATGCGACGGCACGGCGACAATTCGTGTCGACAAGGCGCGCCTCAGCATCCGAACCCATTGCCTTAAGCAAAAATCCAACGTGCCCCAAACGAAGAGGTGGATGTGATCTGGCATAATCACGTAGCGACCCACCCCAATTCCACGCACCTGACCTTCTTGGGCGAAGTGAACTAATTCGTTTTGCACTGATGCATTGGCGAGCAGTCTGCGACGACGATTGGTGTTGAACGTGACAAAGTATAATGGCGGATCATACCGTTGAAACACGTGATGCAATCGCGGTGGTCTTTCGGGCATGCGGATAGAATGGCGTTGTAGCGGTGCTTGTGCCAAGCACCGAACCTTATAGACAGGCGCTTGACACAAACGCCTCTACAACTTCATCCGTGCGATTCGCGTCATCCGTGGTTTACCCAATGTATTTTTTCGTGTTTAAGCCGATTTCAAAATTCTTTCCCGCGTTTTTCGGGACCGATTGCAGCGAGCAGGATCAACGCCAAAAAAATCACGAACGTAAAAAGGGCGAGCGCTTTTGCGTAATCGGGATGCCCGCTTGCGCCACGGAAATGATTGGCTAACTGGGCTTCCACAACGGCTGTGTTTGCCGCGAACAAATTTCCAAGTTGGTATGCGAACCCGGGGAAGGTACCGCGCACGGCGCCTGGTGAAAGCTCATTGAGATGCACCGGCACGATGCCCCATGCGCCTTGCACCATGAATTGCATGGCGAACCCGCCGATCACGAGAAGCGTGAAACCCGGCGAAAAAACCCACAGAGGAATCAGCAGGATGCCGGATGCAGCACACAAAATAATCGAGCGACGACGGCCCCATTTTTGCGAGAGATGGCCGACTACCGTTCCACCGCAGATTGCGCCGAAAGCGTAAATGATCCCAGTGGCCGCCTTTTGCGTGACCCCATAGTGGCGTTGTTCACCGAGAAACGTTTGATACAGGTCCTGCGTCCCATGCGACATCGCGTTGAACGCGGTCATCAACAGGATGACGTAAACAAAAAGCGCCCAGTGTTGTTTGACCACGAGCATCGCCTCGTTCCAAAAATCCGCCATCGCGTGCTGCTGGCGCAGCCACACAGGTGATTCTGGCACGCGTGCCCGGATATAGAGCACAAGAAACGCCGGGAGCGCTCCTGCGACAAACAGACCGCGCCAGCCGAAGAACGGAAACACGATCCAATACACAACTGCCGCCAGCAGATAACCGAACGCGTAACCTTGCTGCAAAATTCCCGAGAACAATCCCCGCGCTGCGGTCGGCAAGGTTTCCATTGCCAGCGACGCCCCCAGTCCCCATTCGCCGCCCATACCAATGCCGTACAGCGCGCGAAAAATCAGCAACCAGGTGTAATTAGGTGAAAACGCGGTGAGTAGTTCCATGAGCGAATAAAAAATAATGTCGATCATGAGCGGGATGCGCCGCCCGAAGCGATCGCCGAGCAAACCGAAGATAAATGCGCCTACCGGGCGCATCGCCAGAGTGATCGTGATGGCGTAACTGAGATCGGCGATACTCGTTCCGAAATCGTGCGCCATCGGCACGATCACGAACGTAAGCAGAAAAAAATCAAACGCGTCCAGCGCCCAGCCGAGGAAACAGGCGAGGAACGTGTTGCGCTGATTGTGGTCGAGCAGTTTGAAGAGCCGGATCGCTTCCACGGCGTGATTCAACTAATTCGAGTAACCATGAATCAACACTAATCCCGCTGTGGCGGGACGAATCAGTCGGATTGGGTAAACCGCGGATGAAACCGATAAGGTAGGGGCGATTGACCTCAATCGCCCAGGCGGTTCAGATGAACCTCCCCTACCAAATTCTTCTCACTATAAAAGAGAAAGCGCCGGGAGGACTTTCACCTGCTCGGCGCTAACTCGTTTCTTACCGTTCGGGGGAAAACTTGTTGGGGGGGAAATTTTGGGGGGCTGGAGTGACGTTTCCATCTCTCGCAGTCCTTATCCCGAAATTCGGGGCCGGAGTTTTGCACAAAGTGAAAAAACTTTGTTCTGGGGGGGAAACCAAAAAGCTGGAAGCTCTGGAGGTGGCACAAAGAAAATACGTCGGGCGCCGGTGGCGTTGGCATGGTGTTTCCATTTCTGAGTTGCTTCTCCGAAAATGGCGGGGCGAACTTCTCGAAGAAGAGTCGGTCTCGGTCAGAAATTCGACCGAATTACGTGTGTGGTTCGAGTGCCGCGTTTTCAAATGAAGCGCGGAGTCTCACTGGCCTATAACCGCTTGTAAAGAAGAACTGCATCAGGGAGAACCCCTGATTTTAAAGAGCATATTCCCCTAGCAAAAGTCTGTTGCGCCCCTAGGGGTCTAAGGGAATTTCGCCTGATTCCGTGGAGCGCTCGCAGGAAGCGAGGGGCAAATCTTTTTAGACAGAATTGACAAAATCAAACAAGATTCTGATTCCGAAAATTCTGTTCATCCTATCTAAGTCCGTCGTCGCGAGACACGGCGACGTGCACCCGAGACGGGCGCACTCCCAGTCAGGAGGCTGCGGGGAAGCGCACCAGTTTCTTTTTGCCTAATACAGAGATTGTCTCCCCGGGGCGGGGCTCAAGAGTTTCTTCCACATATTTAGTGGCGCGCTCGATCAGAGCCTGGCCAGAATTCAAGCCAAGCTTGTGTTTGATGTTTTCGCGGTGGGTCTCGATCGTTTTCACACTCAGATTCAGGGCGTGCGCGATCTTTCTTGTACCAAGCCCCGAGCCGAGGAGGTGGAAGACGTGCATCTCGCGGTCGGACAAATTTTCAACGCGTGCCGCTCTTCCCGGGAGGCGGAATCCTGGCTGTGTTTCCAGTGCTTCTTTGAAAACGCGCATGGCGAGCTCTCGACTGACGTAGATCTCGCCGCGTAGAATATCGGAGATGGCGGCTACCATCTCGTCCCTGGCTGCCCTTTTCATCAGGTAGCCACTTGCGCCGGCACGCAGCGCTCGCATGGCAAAAATGCTTTCTTCAAACCCGGAGTACACCAGGATCAGCAACCCAGGGGTTTGCACCTTGAGCGCCTTGACAAATTCGACGCAGTCGGCGGCACCCAGCCGCAACCCAATGACGAGCAGGTGCGGCTTGCATTCCGCGATCTTGATCAAGGCGCTCGGGATGCTGTCCGCCTCGCCACAGACAATCAAGTCCGGCTGGGCGTTGAGGTAAGTGACGAGGCCGTGGCGAAGCATGGGGTACGCATCCACGACGAGGATACGTTTTTTTTTGACGGACGGTTGCGGAACTATCCTGGCCATTGCTTTATGACCTATCGGACACACGTCTCCCGAGGTCCGAAGTCATGACGTATCAAAAACGAAATCTGCAGGTAAAGTCAATGCTGTAGATAATCCGCATGTGGCGCAGCCGGTAGGGGCGATTGACCGCAATCGCCTTGAGCAGTTTAGGTGAACCACCCTACCAAAGACGCGCGTACGCGCAAAATCCAAATAAACATTGACATTCGAAGTGCTGGGCCGCATAAGCGCGCTTCGCTCAACATAAAAACAAGATCGACCAAGGAAAAATTATCATGAAATCAGTCATACCTATTCTCGCCACCACATTACTTATTCTGTCCCCTGGTACATTCGTTCAGGCGCAGTCCTCAACGCCGTCGGCAATCGGAAAGGGCGCGGCGCCCGCCGGAGCCGGCAAACGCACGGATGTTTACCATGTCCACTTCACAAAGGCCGCGCTCGGCAAGGCAGTTCAGTTGGGCGATTGGCTTAAAACGCCTGATCGCAGCAACCCAATGCCTGATCATTTCATTGTTCTTCGCCATCAAGACGGCGATGCATGGGATTACGTTGTGATTACTCATCTCGGGCCAAAAGCGACCGTCGAAGCAGCGGGCACGGCCGTGCCTCCGGACAAACGTGACCTCAGCGAGTGGCACACCGATACCTTTGTAAACGGTCCCTCGTGGGAGGAGTTTACGCGCGCCATGGG